>NZ_AFOC01000123.1:0-8542 GCF_000224455.1 endosymbiont of Riftia pachyptila (vent Ph05) | reverse complement strand
CAAGGAGACGTCGGTGGGGTCGAGGCGGTTGAGGTCGTAGTTCTCCTACCAGGTATCGGAGAGGATGTCGTTGCCAGCAGCGTCCGTGCCGCTACTCTCGTTGGGGACGCCATCGCCGTCGTTGGCGATGCCCAGATAACGCATCAGCGCCGCGTACTTGGGCGAGCTCTCCTGCTCCAGATACTCCAGTGCCCCCCAACTGCCCCACTTGCTGGGGCGGCCAATGTCGCTGAAGTTCATGAACAGCGCCCCACCACGGGCCTCCCATCCCGCCAGGTAGCGGTCGTAGAGAGTGCCCATGCGCGGATCGCGGTTAGCGGCGATGAAGAGATCGGTGAGGGCCTGGTTGTTCTCCAGCCCCAACACCCCCACCAGGTGCTGCCCCCCCTCATAGCTGTAGAGGGGCAGGCCGTACTGGGCCGCTAGGGCGATATGGGTGTCGATGGCCGAGAAGGTGGCCGCCAGTTGCCCACCGGGGGGGCCATCGCTCAGCTCGCCGCCCTGCTCCAGTTGGTTGAAGAGCCTGGTCAGGCCGCCGTCGGCCTCCTGGGTCCAGGCCTCTACCTCGGCCTCGTAGCGGGCCAGCCCCAGGTTGTCGATGTAGGGGGCGATGGCGAGGGCGTCGATGCCGTGGTCGATGCAGGGGCCTTCGTCCCAGAGGGGGCACTCCAGAGCCTGCTCGGCGACCCGGCTCCAGGCCGCCTGGGCCCCCATGACGCAGGTGACGCGATAGGCGTCGTTGCCCCACACCTGCTTCCAGAGGTGGCAGATCTCGGCGGTGCGCTTGCCGAACCAGTTGAGCAGCTTGGTGTGACCGTCGGCTACCGCGTCGGGCCAGAGTGCCTCACCTTGGGAGCGCACCCAGCCGGACTGCTCGAACTGGCCGTTCCACACCTCGTTGGAGTACTCCAGGTAGACCTGCAGGGTGGGGTCGAGCTGCTCCTTGGCCAGGCGCGCAAATTGGCGCACGAAGTCGTCGTCGGCCTGGTGCGGCAGAGTGAACCAGGGGGGGCGCTGGAGGGTATTGGAGAGCTCGGTCATCACCTCCAGGGGTACCCCGTAGTCGGTGGTGTAGCGGGCATCCAGCGGCTCCGGCCGGTCGGCCCACCGCCCCAGGGGGGAGTTGTTGGTGCGCATCATGTCCATGAAGCGCAGCACCTGGTAGGGGCGGGTCTTCTCCAGGAAGGCGGGCTTGAACAGCGGCACCGGCTCGCCACTGGCGGCCAGCTCCTCGGCCAACGCCTCGGGGATGATACGGATGTTGCGGATGTAGTCGCCCGTGCCCTCGGGGTCGGTGGCGGAGATGGTGAGGGTCGCCGACTCGCCCGGATCAAACACCACCAGGTGGCGGCCTGGGCTCGACTCCGCATCGATCTTGTGCGCCCCCAGGCCATAGCTCATGGTCCCGGCGCCGTCATAGAGCACCACATAACGGCCGCCGGGGAACTGGGGATAGAAGGCCCAGTAGGTGGTGACGCGGGTGAAGATGGGGGCGTCCGCCGGGGCCGGCATGGAGCGCACCCAGCCGTGTTCGTCCAGGTCCAGCAGCGCCTGCTCTCCGGTATCCCATGAGTTCTCCGCGCTGCAATCGGGCTCGGGCTCATTGGCCCAGAAGTCGCATTGGGTGAGCCATTCGCGCGACATTTTGAAAAGGTCGATGAAGGGGGACTGGCTGGTCCAGTCGACGATGCCGCCCAGGTTGCCGCCCAGGCGCGGTGGTGGCCCCTGGTCGCGGGTGGGGTCGGTGCGACCGATGAACTCGGCCAGGTTATCTACCCCGTCGCCGTCCGGGTCCTGGTGGGCGTCGTTGGGATCGTTGGGGTTGAGGCCGAAGTGGCGCTCCCAGTCGTCGGCCATGGCGTCGCCATCCACATCCTCGTCGAAGATCTCCAGGCGCAGGGATTGGCTGATGGGGCGCAGCCCGGCGCTCACGCTGACGATGGTGATCTGGATGTTCTCGCGCCCCTCGATCTGGTCGTCGTCCAGGGCGGTGAGGGTCACGCTGGCCGAGGTCTGGCCGGTGGGCAGGGTGACAGTGTGGCTCGCCAGGGTGTAGTCGCTCCCCTCCTGGGCGCCCCCCTGGAGGCCGAGCTGAACGGTGACATCACTCTCGTAGGGGCGGTCCAGGTTGACCCGCAGCGCGGCCGCCCCCCCCTGTTCGCTGATCTCGCCGGCGGAGAGATCGAGGGAGACCACCGACTCATAGGGGGTGCCGTTGAGGTAGCCCAGCAGGGCGTCGTACTTGGGCGAATGGGTGTCGGAGAGGTTCTCCAGGGCCGACCAACTACCGTACTGACTAAAGGCGCCTATGTCCTTCTGGTGCATGAAGAGGCCACCGCCGCGCGCCGCCCAGCCGTCCAGCAGGTCGGTGTAGGCGCGCCCCATGCGTGGGTCGCGGTTGGCGGCGATGAAGAGCTGGGTGATGGGTTCGTTGTAGATCACCGCGCCGTTACCGGCGATGTGTTCGCCGCCGCGCGAGCCCACTAGCGCCATCCCGTAGCGGTCGGCCACCGCCTTCTGCGCCCCCACGTCCTCCATCACCGCGGCCAGGGCGCCGCCGGGTGGGCCATCCTGGATCAGCCCCCCCTCGTGCACCTCGCGGAAGAGGCTGGTTAGGCCGCCGTCGGCCTCTTGGGTCCAGGCCTCCACCTGCTGCTCGTGGGTGGTGATCCCCAGGTAGCTGCCGAACTGGGGGGTGATGGCGAGGGCGTCGAGGCCGTGGCCGGCGCAGGGGGCGCCCTCCCACAGGGGGCACTCCAGGATCTGCTCGCTGATCCAGCTATTGCCGATCTGGCTCTCCACCACGCAGTGGACCCGCCCCGCCGACCCGGCCCAGACCGATTTCCAGATGTCGCACATCTCGGCGGCGCGCTTGCCGTACCAGTAGAAGCGCTTCTGCAGGTCGCTCTCGCTGGCCTCGGGCCAGGCTGCCTTGCCCTGCTCCTCGATCCAGCCCCCGTTGGCGCTGAACATGAAGTTGTGGGCGTACTCCAGATAGACCGGTAGATTGGGCCGCAGCCGGTCCCGCACCAGGGTGGCGAACTGGCGCACATAGTCGTCATCGGCGTTGTGGGGCATGTTGAACCAGGGGGCGGCGTCCGCCGCGTCGGCCAGCGCCACCATCACCTCGGCGGGCACGCCCTCCTCCCCGGCGTAGCTCAAACTGTCCATCAGCGGGCGCTCGGCCCAGGTGGCGGGGGGGGTGCCGTCGATGCGCATCCAGTATTTGAAGTTCAGCACCTGGAAGGGGCGCGTGCGCTCCAGGAACTCCGGGTTGAACAGCGGCAGGGGGTCGACCGACTCGAAGGCCTCGGGGATGAGGCGCATGTTGCGGATGTAGTCGCCAGTGCCATTAGGGTCGCTGGCGCGGATGCGCAGGTGGAAGCCACCGTCGGCCCGGTCCAGCATCACCACATGCCGTCCCGGTGTCGACTCCTCCTCGATCAGGCGCATCCCGCCCAGGTACTCTAGGGTCCCCTCACCGTCGTAGAGCAGCAGATAGCGCCCGGCGGGGAACTGGCGCGGCACGTCCCAGTAGGTGGCCACGGAGGTGTAAACGGGGTCCGCCCCGGGGGTGGGTACGGAGCGCACCCAGCCGTTCTCGTCCAGATCCAGCAGCGCGTTTTCGCCAGTATACCAGGCGGTATCGGCGGTGCAGCCGGGGTCGGGATTGTTCACCCAGTAGTCGCACTGGGTGAACCAGGGGCGCGCTAGCTTGAACAGATCGATGAAGGGGCGCTGGCCGCTCCAGTCGCGCACATCGGTGAGCACGGTGCCGAGGCGATGCTCTCCAGTCGGGGTGGAGCTGGGGTCGGTGGGGTCACTATTGGCCTGGAACTCGACCCGATTGGAGAAGCCGTCACCGTCGGCATCACTGGTGGCATCGCTGGCATCCAGGGGATTGAGGCCGTAGCGGCGCTCCCAATCATCGGGCAGGGTGTCGTTGTCGTCGTCGGCATCGAGGGCGTCCGGGATGCCATCGGCATCATAATCCGGCAGCAGGTGTTCGATATGTGCCGCGGCCTGCTGACGCAGCCCGTCCAGTTCTGCCTCGCTCCAGGCGTGGGGCCGGTCGTGGCCGACCTCCATCGCATCGAGGGTCGCCTGCAGCCAGGCCTGGGCCTCTGTCTTGGCGGCCGAGTCATCACTGGCGGCGATCTGCTGCTCCAGCTTCAGCAGGTAGCGATAGTCGTCCACCGCTTCACGGTAGCGCTCCAGCTCCAGAGTGTGGCGCAGGCTACCGTCGGCATGGGTGAAGACGGCGGCCTGTTCGCTTTCGCGACCGTCCAGGTCATACCAGGGGTCGGCATGCACCGAGCTCCACATAAACTGCATGTGGCCCCGGCAGCCGAACTCCCGCGCCAGCTTGTACTGATAGACGCCCCGGTGGTAGCGGCTGCGCAGGTTGTAGCTGGCACACTCGCTGCCCTGATCGACGATGTGCTGCAGCCCGGCGGCGCTGTGGTGGGTGACATAGATGCGATCGACCACCCCGGCGAAGGCGGCGCGGGGATCGCTGGCCGGATCGGTGAGGCTGGAGAAGACGCTGGTGCGGCTCTGGGGGTCGGCTTGGTGGAAGGCCTGGGCGGCTGCCAATGAGTCTTGGATCGCCTCACCCGCAGGCTCGTCACCAACCGTGTGGATCAGCGACAGCCAGTTGTTGGCCGCGCCGTGGGACTCGATCGCCGCCAGCAGGTCGGCCAGCACCTCCACATAGGGTTTGCCATAGGCGCTGGTATCCTGGGTCGAGTAGGTCGAGAGCCCTTGGATGCCGATGCCGCCGTAGCTGTTGATCTCGCCGCTGTAGAGGCCCTGCAGGGCCGCCATGGTCTTGTCGGCCTGGCTGAAGTCGATCACCGGCTGGCCATCGCTGTAACCCTTGAACAGCGGGCCACCGATGCCGCCATCGACGCCGGTCATGCCGTAGCGGTGCAGCAGCGCGATCGAGGCCTGCAGCTCCGCCTCCTGCTTCGCCGCCACCTCGGGGAAAACGCTACCGGGGTATTGGGGCGCCAGCCCCAAGTAGCCCAGCGGCACATCGGCAGCGGGCAGACTGTAGGGGCGGACCTCTACCGCGACCGGCAGCTCCTGGCTCTGGCCGTTGCTGAAGCTGAGGCGCAGGCTGCCCTCGATGGTGCCTGGGGCGAGCTCTGCCGGGGCGTGCAGATCGAACCAGAGGCGGCGCGACTGTCCGGCGGCCAGCTCCAGCGGCAGCTGCAGCGGGTCGAGGATGCGCGGCCGGCTGGTGTAGACCGAGCCATCCTGGGTGACCCGGGAGAGCTTGTTGCGCACCTGGCTGGCCGTCACCTCCACCCCCGGTAGCTCCAGCACCGCGTCGGTCAGCTGCTGAGCCTGATGGGCATACAGGCTGATCGTCAGCGGCTCATACTCGCCCTGGGCCAGAGAGACGCTGAGTGCGTCGACCTGCTCCGCGGCATCTGGCCAGTCGGTAGCATAGACATCCAGCGCCGAGCTGCGTTGGAACAGAGAGAGCGCACCATCCAGGGCGTTGCCTGTCGGTTTGACGTGTTGCGGCAGAGGTGGCGCAACCTGTTTATATTCGTAGCCATACTGCTGCTTCAGCTGCTGCCAGAGCTCGGCGAGAAAGGCCTCGCCCCGGGCCGCCTCGCTGGTCGGATAGATCACCAACGCCGAGAGGGCCAGAGTGTAGGGGCTGTCATTGCCCTCGAAGCGCAGGTTGAGCTGGCCGTCGCTGACCAGCACATCGAACTGCAATGGCTGGTAGCGGGCCGGGATGTAGCGCTGCCAGATGTCGTCACCGGGCAGATCCTCCGCGTCGTCGTAACGGTAGTATCTGGCCCAGAAATCGGCCACCGTCGGCTGTTCGTCCAGAACCTTCTCGCCCTCGGCGTAGACCGCCCGGTGTTCGTAGTTGGGGTAGTACTCCCAGTAGCCGGGGTCCTCCAGCACCATCCAGACGTGGTATTCACCGTCCGGTAGGTCGAAGTCGAGGCCGCCGCTGTTGAGCGAGATCCAGTCGCGCAGCAGGTTCTCCGGGTGGCGGCGATCCTCGGTACGTTTAATCTCCGCATCGGCGGAGAAGCCGTAACCGCGCTGGGCACGGTAGCTGGTGGAGGCGTAGAGCGGCGTGAACTCGTGGAACAGTGGACTTTCGAGACTACCGGCGTCGAGCTTGATCAGACGTGGAAAGTCGTTGCTATAGGCAGGCTCAGGCTCCAGTCGCACATCATCGATGGTGAGGGCGACAGCGGCATCCGCGGCGGAGAGCACCAGCCGGGTGATGTTTGCCAGGTCGAGACGGCGGCGCTCCCTGATCACCGACTTCTCGCCGACAAAGATCTGCAACGGCACATGGATGGTGGAACGCCCCGGCGCGGCCACCGTGTACCAGTTGACCCGCGACCAGTAGTCGTTGGACTTTACGTCGCGGATCTCGACATAGAAGCGCTGCGGCTCCGTCGAGGGGTTGTCGACCTCGAAGCGCAGCCAGTCGTAGCCACGCCAGTCGGACGGGATACCCTGGGCGTTCCAGCCATCCAGGTAGCGGCCCGGCTGCAGCAGGCCAGAGCGTTCACCATTGAGCGCCTGATCGGTGTAGTCCCAACCGCTCTGGATGAAGGGCGGCGTGCTGCCCTGCTCGAAGTCGGCCAGCAGCCGCGGCGCAGCGGCATGTTGCGGCTTGAGGCTGTCGATATCCACACCCTGCAGGCGCTGGCAGACCTCGCGCCCGGCAAAACCCTCATCGTCACAGTAGCCGTGCAGCAGGATCTCCTCAAAGCTGACCGGCGGGTTGTAGTCGAGGGGCTTGAGGCTGGTCTCGTCCAGGCTGAAGCCCTCCTCCGGCTGGGCGCAGGCCTCCACCAGGCTAAGGCTGACATCATCGACAAACAGGCTGCCGGGGCCGTAGTTGAAGAAGTAGAGGGTGACCTGATCCGCTTCTGGTACCCGGAACACCAGCTCCATCTGGCGCCAGTCGCTGTCCCCTTCCAGCAGGGTCTGGCTGATGGTCTCGCGGCTGTCAAACTCCAAGTAGAGCAGGCTAGTCTGGCCCCACAGCCCCTCACGCAGATCCGCCGAGGCCAGCTTAGCCCGCAGCCGGTAGGTGCCGGCGGGCAAGCTCAGGTTCTGGTAGATCGCCGCCTTGGCCGGGCCATAACCCTGGATCAGCGCCGAGCGCTCGCCGGCAAATGCGGCCAGGTCGGTGTGGTTGAGCTGGATATCACCCTCCCAGCGGAAGTCGGTCCAGCCGGGGATATGCAGCGGGTCGGCATCGAACTGCTCCATCCCGCCGTTGGCGATCAGCTCCGCACCTGGCGCGCCGGTCAAACGGACCGGCAGCTCGATCTGGCTGCTGCGACCCTGCGCATCGTTGACACTGAGACGGACGCGGGTCAGGCCGCAGGCCGCCCCCTGAGGGGTCAGGGTCAGCTGGGCACCATCCAGGCTGGCAGTCAGGTTGGCGTCATCGACTGACTCGACCGCCCAGCTCAGACCCGCACCCTGTTCCAGGTCGAGGGCCAGACCAGTCAGATCCAGGCTCCAAGCACCCGCTGCCATCGGCTGCACGATCTCGACAAAGTCAGCAGGATCGAACAGCGGGGCCAGATCGTAATCGAGCCGATAGACCCGGCGACTGTTGGCCGGCAGGGTCTCGCTGAAGCTATCGGCCTGGCTCTGCAGGCTGCGCTGCTCAAACACTACCTCGACCGGGCTGTTGGCGCTCAGCCCTGGCAGCTGGGCGGTGAACAGCTGCTCGCTGTGGTGGTCGTTTCTCACCAGGATCAGCAGTCGGCCGTCAATGCCCTTATGGATCGAGACATCCAGCGCCGGATTGGGAAACAGGCTGCCCAGCGGATAGGCACGGCGGCTGGCCGCATCCAGCGGTCTCAGGTCGGCGCGGTCGCCCAGGCCATCGCCATCGGAGTCGGCCTGGACCGGATCGGTGCCGAGCAGCGCCTCCTCCTGGTTCAACAGGCCATCGCCATCCTCGTCGTGGCGAATAGTCAGGCCCTCGAAGACGTAGCGGTAGCTGTCGTTGTAGTAGGCATCCACATAGACGTTGACCCGGGCCGGCCCCTCCAGCAGGAAGGCGCCCGGCTCGGCCTGGTTGATCTGCAGCCACTGATCGTTCTGATCGAGGATGTAGCCGCTGACTACCCCGTCCCGGCGCAGCAGACGCAGCTTGCCGCTGGTCCTGCGCTGCGGAAAGCTGGCGCCCACACTCTGGCCCTGGTCATCCCACTGGTAGAACCAGGTGTAACCGGGGATGCCCGAGTGGATCTTGTGTTTGACGCTGACATGGCGGCCGTTGAGGGTCTGTTGGTCGAACCCATCGTCGGTGAGGCGCAGGATGAGGTTCGGCTGATAGGCGTTTTCGGAGAACTGGCTGAGACTGGCGTACTCCAGGATCACCTCCAGGTCGCCACGATAGCTCTGCTCGCTGAGCAGGCCGGTGTGCTCGACCCCATTGGTGGCGGTGCGCTCAAACACCAACTGGCCATCGACCAGGCGGATGCCCGCCTCGCCCAGCAGGCTGAAGCCGGTCAGCACATCCAGATCA
>NZ_AFOC01000124.1:0-8509 GCF_000224455.1 endosymbiont of Riftia pachyptila (vent Ph05) | reverse complement strand
GTCGGTCACCGGCGGAGTTACAGCTGCCTCACTCGCATCATCAGCCGTGGCGTTCGTTTGCACCTGCGACATCTCGCCCACTGTAGATCCAGGTTCAGCAACCTCCTCTGCCGCGATAGTGCCGGCAGACAAAGACCAAAGCAGAGAGAGGGCGACAGAGAGGGTGGTTTTCTTCAGCATACGGCATCTCCATTGATATACAGATCCAGGCCAGCAAAAGCTTTGCTGGAACAAAGACGTAATCGATCCGGTAGGTCAATCTATCGCTTGAGCTTCAGCAGATCAATCAACCTTTACAGCTCAACACGCCTTTCAGTCTAGCATCATGAGGCGGGCCGGACGGAGTCAGTCTTTGCGCCCTTTTTTAGCTGAAGTGCTTTGCGTTCAAGCTTGTAGAGGAGCCCTTCCATGCCCTCTCGTTTCACCAGACCCCGATACTCGACGCGATAGTTGCTAATCAGGCTGACCCCCTCGATGACCACATCATAGACAGCCCAATCATTGCTTTTGGAAAGCAGCTTGAAATCGATGGGGATCTGCTTTGATTTTGTGATCAGCATAGTCTGCACCACCGCACGCTTTCCCTGGCGTTTTTCCCGCCCGATGCGCACCTCTTCCCCACTATAGTTATCGATCGCTGAGAAGTAGGTATTTTCCATCAACTCCCTGAAATAGCGTTCAAACCGATCCCGCTGTTCGTCAGTGGCCTTGCGCCAGTTGATCGCCAGAATAATTCTCGACATTACCCGATAGTCGAAATGGCTGCGCACGACGTCACGCACTGCCAAGCGCCGCTGCTCGCGGTTGAGATTCGGGTTATTCAGCACCTGCATCACCGCATCCATGGAGAGTGTTACCCGTTCGGTGGGTGAGATCCCTTCCTCAGCAGACGCCGATGCCGTGATTAACAGAAACAGCAGAGAGTAGAGTGTCCACCTCATCCTCTTAATCCCCCAACAAGGAAGTGAAGCCGATTCAAAAGATAGCAGGAAAAACCCTGCTATCCATGATTGGCGATATGAGAAAGATGGTTGGGGAGTGAGTTAAGAGGCTCCTGAACAAATCATGGACGGCAGCCTTGCGGCCCAAATTTCCTGCTGCTGCGTGGAAAATCTTGGCAATAGGCCAGCTATTACCCGCGATTTTCTTCTTGCAGCAGAAAATTTGGCCTCCTAATTCTGCTCGCCCAGATTCATTCTGGGAGCCCCTAAAGCCCCTGATAGGCAGAACCCACACCAGCGTTCGTAGTGCCTTCCGGTGCCTGCCCCTCTTCCTGACTGGTGACAGGCTCATCCTTGACCAGCTGCGGTTTCTGCGTCGGCCGCGGCCCGATCTTTGGCTGCAGGTCGTCAGGCTTGACCTGTTCTGACGGCTCGGGCTGGGGCTCCAGCTTGGTCTGGAGATGCTCAGAGAGCTGATAGGTCACACCGGCCTGCTTCACCACGCACCCCCGCGAGTTGCGGATTGTGCGGTAGTGGTTAACGACCCAGATCACGCTACCATCAGAACGCAGCAGCCGATATTCAAGACTACTCACCGCGTTTTTCGACATCGCCCGGGTCAACCGATCCACTACTCGATCTCGGTCATCAGGATGAATTTTGGAGAGGACTTCGTGGGGGGTGCCGCCGAAGGTACCCGGCAGCTCCCCTGCAAGCCGGCACATACCCTTGTCCCAGCGATAGCGATTGCGTTTCAGGTCCCACTCCCAGAAGCCGAAAGGCAGCGCTTCAGAGAGCAGGTTCAACCGCCCCTGGATCGACCGAATCTTCCGTTTTGCGCGCCGAATCAGGGTCTTCAGCTGCTCACGCTCATGCTTCATCTCCTTTTCGATCTTGCGTCGACGCAACAGCGAGTTCTTCATCGATTTGGTGCGCCGCGAAACCTTGCGCTTGACCAACCAGCGGAACGCCAGATACCACCCGACAAACCAGCCGAGTAGCAGAACAATAATCAATGCGCCCCGCACCGTTTCGTTATCTGTGAGGCTTGGCGCCTCGCCGATGTTGGACCAGCGCCGACGGATGCTGGCGTGCTCTTCTGGCGTGATCAGCGCAATGCTTTTCTCGAGAATCGAAGCCACCAGGGCCTGGTTGCTGTCGACCGCCATCACCAGATTCAACAGACCACCGATCGCGCCATACTCCTGCAGCCGGTCAATCCCCTGACGCTTGAGATGATAGCGCGACGAGGCGATATCTCCGAGATAAGCGTCGACCAAACCATTGTTGACGCTCTGCAAGCCAGCCAGAGCACCAGACACCTCAACCCGCCGGATATTTGGGTAGCGCTCGTTGACCCAACGACTCCAAAAACCGCCGCGTACAACGGCCACCGCACGCCCATCCATCTCAGTAGGGGTCAGTAGTGGGCCGTTTTTTCTGGTGTAGATCGCTCCCGGAATCGAGAGATAGGGTTGGGTGAAGCGCATGCTCGACGCCCTATCCACCGACCAGGTGGTGGCACCGACCATATCGATCTCTCCATCCTTGAGTGCGCGCTCCATCGCCGAAACCTCATTGAAGCGCACCACCTTCAGCCCAGCCCCCGCCTTCTCGGCGACAAAGCGAAGATAGTCTGCCGCCACGCCCCGCGGCTGGTTAGCCTCACCAAGGTAGAGGATCGGCGAGTTAGTATTGATGATGCCGACCCGCAACTGAGGGTGTGCTTTCAGCCACGCCATCTCTTCCTTGCTGTACTCGACTCCAGACGCCATCACCTCTGCCATGACACTCATGACAAGAATGAAGCCCCCCAGCATGCGCCGAAAATGTACCATCGATCTTCTCCAAAAGTTCCGGCAGCGCTTTAGCCCAAGCCGGCCAGGCTATGCGTGGAACAACAGTTTTTCCGCATCCAACAATCAACCCAGTGCTTCACAAAGCAGTTCACACTGGTCATAAAATAGGCTTTCGGGTATCTTCTCCCGCCTTCCAACAGACAAAAAACCTGATCCAATGAACAAGCCCTTTGTAGCCGTACTAATGGGATCCGATTCGGACCTGCCCGTTATGCAATCCACCCTGGACGTGCTTCGCGCCCTGGCGATCCCCTATGAAGTGAAGATCACCTCCGCACACCGCACTCCCGATACCACCCACACTTACGTGAAGGACGCCGATCAGCGCGGCTGCGCCGTGTTCATCGCCGCCGCGGGCCTCGCCGCCCATCTCGCGGGTGCGGTTTCCGCCGCAACCCTGAAGCCGGTCATTGGCGTCCCGCTCGACGCTGGTCCGCTAAAGGGCATGGATTCACTACTCTCCACCGTGCAGATGCCTGGCGGCATCCCCGTCGCAACCGTTGCCATAGGCAAGGCCGGCGCAAAAAATGCTGCCTATCTCGCCTCTCAGATCATGGCGCTGGGCGATACCGAGCTGGCAACACGCATTCGTGCCGAACGCGAAGCCAACGCCAAAGGCGTGATCGAAAAGGATGCCAAACTCCAAGCCGACCTTGCCCGCTAATCCATCCATCCATCCCTGGCGGTTACGTCAAGCCGCCAGGGTGATCCTTGGTGGCGGTATTCTCGCCTATCCAACCGAATCGGTTTTCGGACTCGGCTGCGACCCGCTCAATCCCCAGGCGGTATTCCGCTTGCTGCGCCTGAAGCAGCGGCCAGTCAGCAAGGGACTGATACTCATCGCCTCCGACTTCAATCAACTGCAGCCCTTCATCGACCAACTGCCATCGCAACAACTAGAGCCGGTAATACAGAGCTGGCCCGGCCCCCACACCTGGGTGTTGCCCGCGGCCCCAACACTGCCATTCTGGCTGCGCGGCGATCACTCGGGCATCGCGGTGCGGGTAACCAACCATCCGTTGGCGGCGGCTCTCTGCCGCGCCAGCGGTCGTCCACTCGTCTCGACCAGCGCCAATCGCAGTAACCATCCACCTGCACGCAATGCGCTACAGGTGCGTCTGTGCTGTGGCGGGGAGATCGACATGATTCTACATGGCGCCACCCAGGGGCTCGCCCAGCCCACATCAATCCGTGACGCACTGACCGGAATCATCCTGAGATCTTGAGTCAGTCAAGCCTGAGGCTCTCTTCTATGTCAGTACAACTTGCCTTCCCAGCTAGCACTGATCATTTATCGGATATGCAGAATACCACCCGCTTCTCCCCAAAATAGAGGAACAATCCGCACTTTTTCGATATTTTTCGAGGAAATCAGGGAAAAGACTCAAGCATCTGAAGTGGTTGCCGCCTTACCTCTTCTTGCATTGGCACCCCACGCAAATATTTAATCCAGAGGGCCGCAAGAAGTCACTCCTCGAGACTCCTCTGCTGCTTCAGGGACGCTGAAAAACGGACAAAAAAAAGGCCCAACCGGGGAGGAGTTGGACCTTAGAGTAGCGCAATGATTGCGCTGGAGGAGGATCAAATTCAATGTCTGCCTGTTGCCCTTATTGATCGGCGCCCATCAATAAACCTTTAGCCTGTGTGAAAAAAAATTTACGCCCCCGAAAAAACCAGCCGCGAACTCGTAACTACTTGTTAACAAAGAAATAACCAAACAATCACCAACCCTATGAAAGAGGCCACGATTCTCATAAGACAATCGTTTGTGATTTAAATTCCCCTACTCCCGCAGATTTTTTTCTCTCTCCTCACCCTATCCAGACCAGCAAATCAGGCACTGTGCTGCGCCAGATAGTCGCCCAAGTGCTCCTCAATCCACTGTCGCAGCCAGTGGCTCGCCCGTGAGCCGTGAAAGCGCCCCAACTCTTCCCCGTGATGGAACAAAATCACCGTCGGGAAACCCCGCAGACGAAAGCGGCCCGCCAGGCGCATATTGTCATCCACCTCCACCTTGCCAAGGCGCACCACGCCTTCGAACTCATCGATGACCCGCTCCAGCGCCGGTGCCAGCGAGATACAGGGGGCACACCACTCGGCCCAGAAATCGACCATCACCGGTTGTTCATTGGAGGCATCGATCACCTTCTGCTCAAAGGTGGCCTCTTCGACATCGTAGATATAGGGAGATTTGTGCGGCTTCTGCATGCCCTTCAATGCCTCAGAATTGGTTAAAATCGCGCATCATAGGTTATCTTATGGGGTTTACCCAAACCGTCAGGGGACCGAATCCATGTCGAATTCAAGTAGCCGTTCGCCCTTTCCCGCCACCCGCATGCGCCGCATGCGCCGCAGCGACTTCTCCCGCCGCATGATGCGCGAGAGCCACTTGAGCTCCGACGACTTCATCTATCCGGTATTCGTGCTCGAAGGCCAGGGCCAGCGTGAAGCGGTGCCCTCCATGCCCGGTGTGAAGCGAATGAGCGTTGACCTGCTGATCGAAGAGGCAAAGACTATCTATGGGCTGGGCGTGCCCGCGATGGCTCTGTTCCCTGTCACCCCTATGCAGGTGAAGACCGAGGATGCCCGCGAGGCCTTCAATCCGGATGGCCTGGCACAACGGGCCGTGCGCGCACTCAAGGATGCCGTACCCGATCTCGGCATCATCACCGACGTGGCGCTCGACCCCTTCACCACCCACGGTCAGGACGGCCTGATCGATGCCTCCGGCTACGTACTCAACGACGAGACTAAGGAGGTGCTGGTAAAGCAGGCCCTCTCCCACGCCGCCGCCGGTGCCGACGTGGTCGCCCCCTCCGACATGATGGACGGACGCATCGGCGATATCCGCACCGCTCTCGAGAGTGACGGTCATATCCACACCCGCATCCTCGCCTACTCCGCCAAATATGCCTCCAGCTTCTACGGCCCGTTCCGCGACGCAGTCGGCTCCGCCGCTAACCTTGGCGGCGGCAACAAATACAGTTATCAGCAGGATCCGGCCAACAGCAACGAAGCGCTGCACGAGGTCGCCCTCGACCTGCAGGAGGGCGCCGACATGGTGATGGTAAAGCCAGGCATGCCCTATCTCGACATCGTCCGACGTATCAAGGATGAGTTCATGGTGCCCACCTTCGCCTATCAGGTGAGCGGCGAATACGCGATGCTCAAGGCCGCCGCGCAGAACGGCTGGCTCGACGAACAGGCGGTGGTGATGGAATCGCTGCTCTGCATCAAACGCGCCGGCGCCGACGGCATCCTCACCTACTTCGCCAGACAGGCGGCCGAGTGGCTCAACGCCTGAGCAGATCAACATGAGCGACCGCTACGCCGTCATCGGCAACCCCATCGAACACAGCAAGTCACCGCTGATCCACGCCGCCTTCGCCAGACAGACCGGCGAAGCGATCGAATATGGCCGCCTGCTCGGCAGGCTGGATGATTTCGAAGGCGATGCGAAGCGCTTTTTTACCGAGGGCGGGAAGGGACTCAACGTCACCGTGCCGTTCAAGGAGCAGGCCTGGCGCATGGCCGACGAACTGAGCCAGCGCGCCCACACCGCCGGCGCGGTCAACACGCTGATCCGCCTGGAGAACAACCAGCTGCGTGGCGACAACACCGACGGTGTCGGCCTGGTGCGCGACCTGAGTCACAACCACAGCTTTGAATTGGCGGACAGCCGAGTGCTGATCCTCGGTGCCGGCGGTGCAGCACGCGGGGTACTGCGGCCACTGCTGGAAGCCAAACCGAAGCGCCTGATCATCGCCAACCGCACTGCCATCAAGGCCTACTCCCTCGCCACAGGCGTGGCCGAACTGGGGCGGGTGGCCGGCTGCGGGTTGGACGAGCTGGAGGGAATGGAGTTTGACCTGATCATCAACGGCACCGCCGCCGGGCTGCAGGGTTCAGTGCCACAGATCCCCGATAGCGTGCTGGCAAAGGGCGGCTGGTGCTACGACATGCTCTACAGCGACCAGGCCACTGCTTTCCAGCAGTGGGGTTACAACCACAAGGCGAGCCGCGCCCTGGATGGACTCGGCATGTTGGTGGAGCAGGCCGCCGAATCGTTCCGCCTGTGGCGCGGCATTCTGCCCCACACCAAATCGGTGATCGCCCAGCTGAGAGGCTAGAAAGCCTCTCAGCGGCATTCCTACGGCTTACCCAGCCGATGCCGCCCGGCCAGCCGCACATAGTGTTGCGCGGAGTAGTCCAGAAACTCCCGCTCCTGCTCGCTCAATGGGCGCACCCGACGCGCCGGCGAACCGACCCACAGATAGCCCCCTTCGAGGTGCTTGCCAGGCGGCACCAGCGAGCCTGCACCAACCATGGCACCGGGTTCGAGCACCGCGCCATCAAGGATTCTTGCCCCCATGCCGATAAAGCAGCCATCGCCAATCGTGCAGGCATGCAGGATCGCCTGATGCCCCACCGTCACCCGGTCGCCGATCAACAGCGGCAGCCCGCCCGGCAGATAGGCGCTGTCGTGGGAGACATGCAGCACCGAACCATCCTGGATGTTGCTTGCGGCGCCAATAGTGATACGGTGCACATCGCCACGGAGCACACTCATCGGCCAGATCGACGATTGCGGACCGACACTCACATCACCGATGATCACTGCGGTCTCATCCACCCAGGCGTCGTCGTCGACCTGGGGGGTGCGGGATTCGAACGAGCGGATATTATTAGGCATAGAACTCTTTCAGCTGGGGGAACACAATGGAGATTGTACTGTTCGTCTTGATCGGCATGATCATCGCTGTCGTACTCTACGGGATCATGATCTACAACAACCTGGTTCGGCTCAAACACGGCGTCAGCAAGGCCTGGTCAAACATCGACATCCTCTTGAAACAGCGCCACGACGAGCTACCAAAGCTGGTCGAGACCTGCAAACAGTACATGAAATTTGAGCAGGAAACCCTGGAAAAAGTGATGCTGGCGCGCGCTGCGGTGTTCAAGGCCCGGGAAAAGGGCGACGTGGGGGCAGTTGGCGCTGCTGAGAGCGAACTGCGCATCGGCCTTGGCAATCTCTTCGCAGTAGCGGAGAACTACCCAGATCTGAAGGCTAACGACTCCTTCCTGCACCTGCAGTCACGCATCACCGGACTGGAGAACACCATCGCCGATCGGCGTGAGTTCTACAACGAGAGCGTAAATAACAGCAACGTTCGCATCGAACAGTTCCCCGATGTAATCATCGCCGGCATGTTCCATTTCAAATCGGCCGAACTACTAGAGTTCAGCGGGGCAGAGAAGCAGGACGTGAATATGGGCGCACTGTTTAGCTAGCACCATGCACCACGACATCCTCACCATGCCGGAACTGACGTTCTGGATCTGGGTGAACAGCTTAGCGCTGCTCTGTCTCGCCGCTCTCTGGTTCGCCTTCCGCAACCTCTCCCGCGCACGCATCATCGAAGACACCCCCACCTCGTTGATCCGCTCCGCCCATCAGGGCTATGTCGAGCTGAACGGCACTGCCGCAACGATGCAGGGGGAGCCGATCCTCACCCCACTGACCCACGTCCCCTGCTGCTGGTATCGCTACCGCATCGAACGCCGCCACGAAAAAGGCTGGCGCACCTCCCAGCAGGGCAGCAGCGATGGTCTGTTCCTGATCAAAGATCCCACCGGCCAGTGCATCATCGACCCCGACGGGGCGCAAATCACCCCCAGCGAGCGGCAGGTCTGGTACGGTGGCTCCAG
>NZ_AFOC01000125.1:0-8057 GCF_000224455.1 endosymbiont of Riftia pachyptila (vent Ph05) | reverse complement strand
TACGAGCTCTTTGAAACCTACGGAAGGGACACCCCGAATCTGGGAGATTTAACCAAGCGGCTACGTGAAAACAATAAAAGAATTGGCGAGTTAGAGCGGAAGTTGGCGGGGATTGATGCAGAAGAACAGCCGAAACTCACTGTTTCTCAAGAGGATATTGCTGAATTGGAGAGGGCTTTACGCTATATTATCAATACAACAGAAAGCCCGAAGAAGCTGCGACACTTCTTCGGGACATTCATTGATCGGATAATTTTGGGTGACGACTCGGTGCGGATTGAATACCGCCCCGAGTCGTTGATCAAAAACCAGGAACCGATAAAGGTTCCCAGTAAGGCAATATGGCTCCCCGGGACAGGCTCGAACTGCCGACCTAGTGATTAACAGTCACCCGCTCTACCGACTGAGCTACCGGGGAATTGCATTGAGGCGCGAATATTAATGACCTCTCCGGCCCTCGTCAATAGTCTGGGCGAGAAAAATTAGTTGCAGGTCAGTTTTTTTCCGCCCGCCCCTTTGTCCGAGATGCGTATTCGGCCGGGGTTGCCGAAGATGAGGGCTTTGGGGGGGATCTCTGCTGAGCTGCTGCAGAAGGTGATGGTGGCGTTGTAACCTGAGGCCCAGCCGTTGGGATCGAAGCGGATCAGGGGCCTGCCGGAGGTGGTGGTTATCCGTACTGGGGTGTTTGAGGGCGTTTGCCAGACGCGCAGCCGTAGATCTCCCTGGTCTGCCTTTTTGTTCCTGTTGCGATCGAGAAAAAGCAGGATACCCTGGTGCCACTCGGTGCTTTTCAGGCAGTTGATACCATCGCGGCTGGGGCAGAGAATCGCGTAATCGGTTTGCTGGATGGCGCTGATGCGAGCCATCTGAAGGTGTGTCAGAAAGCTCTGCAGGCTGCTGTGCAGCTGGTTCTGTGCGCTGAAATGACGGTACTCGGGAACCCCTACGCCGATCAGGATCAGCGCGACGCTGAGCACCGAGGTGAGTTCCACGAGAGAGAAACCGCAGGCGCGGGCGCGCCTGGCCTGTGTAGGGGTGACGTCCATGTCGTGCCCTCTTGAGCGGATTGTGATCGTTTCCTGTTAGAGCCTAGCTCCTCTCCTTCCACTTACAAGGCGATCTCTCAGCTCAAAACGCTTTCGATCCGGTCGAGGGCGTTTTGCAGATTTGTCATGCTGGTGGCGATGGATATCCTGACATGGCCGCCGAGGCCGAATGCGGAGCCGGGCACCAGGGCCACGCCGGCCTGTTCGATCAGATATTCCGCCAACTCCAGGTCGTTGCTGACACCGCCGATCGATTCCAGCGCCCCTTCGATATTAGGGAAGAGATAGAAGGTGCCGTCGGCCGGCAGACAGGAGATGCCGGGCATCGTGTTGAGCCGTTCCAGTACATAGTCGTGACGCTCTTTGAACGAGGTGAGCATCTCCTTGATGCACTCTTGGGGCCCCTCCAGCGCCGTTTGTGCCGCTACTTGGGAGATGGAGGTGGGATTGGAGGTGCTCTGGGATTGGATCTTCTTCATCGCCTTGATGATATTGGCGGGGCCGCCGGCGTAGCCGATGCGCCAGCCGGTCATCGAATAGGCTTTGGAGACGCCGTTCAGTACCAAAGTGCGGTTGGCGAGGTCGGGGCAGGCCATCAGGATGTTGCAGAAGGGCTCGTCCGACCAGAGGATGTGTTCGTACATGTCGTCGGTGGCGATCAGCAGCTTAGGGTGCTCCCGCAACACCTCGCCCAACGCCTCCAGCTCCTGACGGCTATAGGCGATGCCGGTGGGGTTGGAGGGGCTGTTGATCACCACCAGCTTGGTCAAGCTGGTGATCGCCGCCTGCAGTTGGGCCGGAGTGATCTTGAAGTGCTGCGAGGCATCGGCGTGCACGTAGACCGGCACACCGCCCGCTAGCAGCGCCATGTCAGGGTAGGAGACCCAGTAGGGCACCGGGATGATCACCTCGTCGCCGGGCTCCACCACCGCCTGGGCTAGGTTGTAGAAGCTCTGTTTGCCGCCGCAGGAGACCAGGATTTGGTCTGCTGCGTAGTCGAGACCGTTGTCCTGCTTGAATTTGTGGATGATCGCCTGTTTCAGTCCGGGGGTGCCGTCCACCGCTGTGTATTTGGTGAAGCCGTCGTTGATCGCCTGGATCGCGGCGGCCTTGATGTGTTCCGGAGTGTCGAAGTCGGGCTCACCAGCGCCCAGCCCGATTACATCTTTACCCGCAGCGCGCATCTCGCTGGCACGGGCGGTGATCGCCAGGGTGGGCGAGGGTTTGATCGCCTGTACGCGAGTGGAGAATAAGCTGTTCATCTACAAATTCCGTAACTGGAGGTTGAAAAGCATAATGCCGATAAGCTGACACGATTCCGGCATGTCGGCGTGTAATAATATCCAATTACCCTTAGATGCAGAATCCCCGATGGTGAAACAATTTCAATTGGCCTCCCGATTCGACCCGGCTGGCGATCAGCCCAGTGCAATCGAGCGGCTGGTAGAGGGTATCCACGATGGTGAGGCGGGTATGACTTTGCTCGGCGTGACCGGCTCGGGCAAGACCTTCACTATCGCCAACGTGATCCAGCAGGTGCGGCGTCCGACATTGGTCCTGGCCCACAATAAGACCCTGGCGGCCCAGCTTTACGGCGAGTTCAAGGAGTTTTTCCCCAATAACTCAGTGGAATATTTTGTCTCCTACTACGACTACTACCAGCCCGAGGCCTATGTGCCGGCCTCCGATACCTTCATCGAAAAGGACGCCTCGATCAACGAGCACATTGAGCAGATGCGTCTCTCCGCCACCAAGGCGCTGCTGGAGCGCAACGACACCATCATCGTCGCCACCGTCTCGGCGATCTACGGCCTGGGTGATCCACGCTCCTACCTGAGCATGATGCTGCACCTCTCCCGTGGTGACATCATCAACCAGCGCGATATCCTGCAGCGTCTTGCTGAGCTGCAGTACAAACGCAATGATGTGGAGCTGCATCGCGCCACCTTCCGGGTGCGCGGTGAGGTGATCGACATCTACCCGGCTGAGTCGGACGCCGAGGCGCTGCGGGTGGAGCTGTTCGATGACGAGGTGGAGCGGCTCACCCTGTTCGACCCGCTCACCGGCGAGCTGCTGCGTAAGGTGCCGCGTTACTCGATCTATCCGAAGAGCCACTATGTCACCCCCCGCGAGACCCTGCTGGCGGCGGTGGATCAGATCAAAGAAGAGCTAAAGGGGCGTCTGGATCAGCTGGAGTCGGCCAACAAACTGGTGGAGCGACAGCGGCTTGAGCAGCGCACCCGTTTCGATATCGAGATGATCCTGGAGCTGGGTTACTGCTCCGGCATCGAGAATTACTCCCGCTACCTTTCCGGACGTGGTTCCGGTGAGGCGCCGCCGACCCTGTTTGACTACCTGCCGGACGAGGCCCTATTGGTGGTGGATGAGAGTCACGTCACCATCCCGCAGATCGGCGGCATGTATCGGGGCGACCGATCGCGCAAGGAGACCCTGGTGGAGTATGGCTTTCGTCTGCCCTCGGCGCTCGACAACCGGCCGATGCGCTTCGACGAGTATGAGGCGCGCTCGCCCCAGACCATCTATGTCTCCGCCACCCCGCGTGAGTACGAGATCGAACGCTCCGGCGCTATCGTTGAACAGGTGGTCCGCCCCACCGGTCTACTCGACCCCGAGCTGGAGGTGCGCCCTGCCACCAGCCAGGTCGACGATCTGCTCTCCGAGATCGGCCAGCGGGTGGAGCAGAGCGAGCGGGTGCTGGTCACCACCCTGACTAAGCGCATGGCGGAGGATCTCACCGACTATCTGCACGATCACGATGTGAAGGTGCGCTATCTACACTCCGATATTGATACCGTGGAGCGGGTGGAGATCATCCGCGACCTGCGTCTCGGTGAGTTCGACGTGCTGGTGGGCATCAACCTGTTGCGCGAAGGGCTCGATATGCCAGAGGTCTCGCTGGTGGCGATTCTGGATGCCGACAAGGAGGGCTTTCTGCGCTCCGAAGGCGCGCTGATCCAGACCATCGGCCGGGCCGCGCGCAACGCCAACGGCAAGGCGATCCTCTATGCGGATGAGATCACCGGATCGATGCGCCGCGCCATCGACGAGACCGAGCGCCGCCGCAGCAAACAGATCGCCCATAATGAGGCTCACGGCATCACTCCGGAGACCATCCGCAAATCAGTTGCCGACATTCTGGAGGGAGCCTATCCCGGTGCCCCGGGGTCAGCCAAACGCTATGCTAAAGTGGTGGAGGAGCAGGCGGAGTATGCGGCCCTGTCACCACGGCAGATGGCCAAACGCATCAAGGCACTGGAGGATGAGATGTACCAGCACGCGCGGGATCTGGAGTTCGAGGAGGCGGCCAGGGTGCGCGATAAAATCCGTGAGTTGGAAGTACAGGGTGTGCTGGCATAGTCACGGATGAAGTCTCTAACGACTGATTTGTTTTGGTTTAAGTTGACAGGCCAGGAATAATTAGTTATGAAAAACGTGACTCCGTTCACGTTTTGTTGGTTGCGTAGATTTTGTAATCACCTTTCCAGGATGGATGTTGGTAGTTCATAGGACCTCTGGGGGGATGGCATGGGTAGTGATAGGTTCGGGATGATTCGCGACATCGTCGATGAGACCCGCTACGTCGGCCGGATGACGGGACGTTCGGAGATCAGTCGGTCGGTGTTGGCGGCGATGGAGCGCGTTCCCCGGGAGCAGTTTGTGGGGCCGGCGATGCTGCAGCACGCCTTCGATAACAGTCCCTTGCCGATCGGCTCAGGGCAGACTATCTCCCAGCCGTTTATCGTCGCCCTGATGACCGATGTGGCGGCGCCGGAAACCCATGACAAGGTGCTCGAGGTGGGGACCGGATCGGGATACCAGACTGCGATTCTGGCGGAGCTGGTCAATCAACTCTATACCGTTGAGATCCTGCCTGAGATGGCGCGGGCCGCTAGGCAGCGCCTTGATACCATTGGCTACAACAACATCCACTACCGGGTTGGGGATGGCCGCAATGGCTGGGCGGAAGAGGCGCCTTTCGACATCATCCTGGTAACCGCGGCCGCAGTGGAGGTTCCGCCGACGCTGATCGAGCAGCTGCGGCCTGGTGGGCGCATGGTGTTGCCGGTGGGTGAGCGCTACGCCGCACAGGAGTTGGTGTTGCTGGAGAAGGATGATCAGGGCGCAGTTTCCCTGTCGAGTCTATTGCCGGTGGCCTTTGTTCCCCTGACCAGCGGCCACTGAGTTTTCAGTCCGACAACGGGGCTTCCGTGGCTCTGGCCAGAGCTGCCTCGATAAATCGCACAAAGGCCCTTGCAATTCGATCCCGGCTGCATGTATTATTCCGCGCTCTTCAGGCGCGTAGCTCAGTTGGTTAGAGCACCACCTTGACATGGTGGGGGTCGTTGGTTCGAATCCAATCGCGCCTACCAAATAATAAGGGCTTACGACTTTCGTAGGCCTTTTTTCGTTTCGAGAACAGGTGCGGGGTGTATCCTGTGGGGCAGGCGGTCGGAGTCACTGCTATTAATCCGGCAGCCTATGTCTGCTAAAGCAGGGGATGTTTGAGTGACTCCAGAAAGCCTGTCGGGGGGAGGGAGGCAATTAGCATGGCTCAAATGCCGGCACGACGGTTGTTGGTTACGGGCGGGGCGGGTTTTATCGGCTCGGCGGTGATCCGCTATCTGATCAATGAGACAGACCACCATGTGGTTAATCTCGATAAACTCACCTACGCGGGCAATCTGGAGTCGCTGGCTGCGGTGGACGGCAGCGAACGCTACGCCTTCGAGCGGGTCGATATCTGCGACCAGGCGGAGGTCGACCGGGTGTTCCGTGAGCATCATCCGGACCTGGTGATGCACCTCGCCGCCGAATCCCATGTCGATCGCTCGATTAGCGGTCCGGCGGAGTTCATTCAGACCAACATCACCGGCAGCTATGTGATGCTGGAGGCGGCGCGCCAATACTGGTCTGGCCTGGAGGGTCCCGCCAAAGCGCGGTTTCGCTTCCACCATATCTCCACCGATGAGGTCTACGGTGACCTGGAGGGGACTGACGATCTCTTTACAGAAGAGACCCCCTACGCGCCGAGTTCTCCCTATTCCGCCTCCAAGGCGAGTTCCGATCACCTGGTGCGCGCCTGGAACCGCACCTACAGGTTGCCGGTGGTGATCACCAACTGCTCCAACAACTACGGCCCCTATCAGTTCCCCGAGAAGCTGATCCCGCTGGTGATCCTCAACGCGGTGGCTGGTAAGCCCCTGCCGATCTACGGTAAGGGGGATCAGATCCGCGACTGGCTGCAGGTTGAAGATCATGCCCGCGCGCTGGTGAAGGTGGCGCTGGAGGGGCGGGATGGCGAGACCTACAATATCGGCGGCCATAACGAGAAGACCAATCTTGAGGTGGTTAAAACACTCTGTTCGATCCTCGATGAGCTGCGCCCGGAGCACCCCGAGGGCATCCAACGCTATGAAGAGCTGATCACCTACGTGGCTGATCGCCCCGGTCACGATCTGCGCTATGCAATCGATGCCTCCAAGATCGAACGGGATCTGGGTTGGACGCCAGACGAGACCTTCGAGAGCGGTATCCGAAAGACAGTGGAGTGGTATCTCGACAACGCCGGCTGGGTGGAGAATGTGGCCAGTGGCGAGTATCGCAAATGGATCGAGAGCAACTACGACAAACGGGGGGGATGAGTGAGAAAGGGAATTATTCTGGCGGGGGGCTCAGGTACCCGGCTCTATCCGGTGACGCAGGTTGTCTCCAAGCAGCTGTTGCCAATCTACGACAAACCGATGATCTACTATCCCCTGACCACGCTGATGCTGGCGGGGATCCGGGACGTGCTTATCATCTCCACCCCTCAGGATACGCCCCGCTTCGAGCAGCTGTTGGGCGATGGTTCCCTGTGGGGCATGAACCTCTCCTATGCGGTGCAGCCCACTCCCGACGGCCTGGCCCAGGCCTTCATTATCGGCGCTGACTTTATCGGTAACGATCCCTGTGCCCTAGTGCTCGGGGACAACGTCTTTTTTGGCCATGAACTGGCCACCGATCTGCTGCATGCGGCCGAGCGTGAAACCGGTGCCACCGTGTTCGCCTACCAGGTCAATGACCCGGAGCGCTACGGTGTGGTCGAGTTCGACAGGTCCGGTAAGGTGATCAGCCTGGAAGAGAAGCCGGAGCAGCCCAAGTCCCGCTACGCGGTGACCGGCCTTTATTTCTATGACAATCAGGTGGTCGATATCGCCCGTGATCTGAAGCCCTCCGCCAGGGGCGAGCTGGAGATTACCGACCTCAACAAGCGCTATCTGGAGGCGGGGGAGTTGACCGTCTCCCTGATGGGGCGCGGCTATGCCTGGCTCGATACCGGCACCCATTGGTCGTTGATCGAGGCCTCCCAGTTTATCGAGACCATCGAGCGGCGGCAAGGTCTGAAGATCGCTTGTCCGGAAGAGGTCGCCTGGCGTTCCGGCTTCATCGACGACGAGCAGCTTGAGCGGCTGGTCGAGCCGCTGAAGAAGAGCGGCTATGGGCAATATCTGCTTGCGTTACTGCAGGAAGGGTATTAGCGATGCGTGTGACACCGACTTCGATTCCTGATGTGCTGGTGATCGAGCCACAGATCTTTGGTGACAGCCGGGGCTTCTTTCTCGAGAGCTTCAATGCCAAGGCGTTTCAACAAGCGACAGGATCGGATGTGAGATTTGTGCAGGACAACCACTCACGTTCCCAGCGCAACGTCCTGCGCGGGCTGCATTATCAGATCCAGCAGCCCCAGGGCAAGCTGGTGCGTGTAGCCCAGGGGGCGGTGTTCGATGTGGCAGTGGATATCCGTCGATCCTCCCCCAGCTTTGGCCAGTGGGTGGGGGTGGAGCTGACCGAAGAGAATCACCGCCAGCTGTGGGTGCCGGCAGGTTTCGCCCACGGCTTCGTGGTGCTCAGCGAGAGCGCGGACTTCCTCTACAAGACCACCGACTACTACGCCCCTGAACATGAACGCTGCATCCGCTGGGATGACCCGGAGATCGGCATCGAATGGCC
>NZ_AFOC01000126.1:0-8004 GCF_000224455.1 endosymbiont of Riftia pachyptila (vent Ph05) | reverse complement strand
CCGGCAGGTTGAAATCGAGCAGGAAGATATCAAAAGGCTTGTTCGCTGATGCCATCTCTGTTGCGAGGGTGAGCGCTTCGTCACCGGTAGTGACAGTATGGATCTGCATCCCGCAGCTGCGCAGCTGATCTCTGAAAATACGCTGATTGAGCAGGTTGTCATCCAGGATCAGGCACTTCAGCCGGCTGAGATCCGCGTGCCCAAGGGGCTCCCTGGGTTGGCTCAATCCGAGCGGTATCTCCAGCCAGAAGGTGGAGCCTTCGCCTTGTGTGCTGGAGACGCCGATGGATCCGCCCATCAACTCCACCAGCTGTTTGCTGATGGCCAGACCCAGGCCGGTGCCGCCATATTTTCGTGTGGTAGAGCTGTCGGCTTGGGTAAACGATTTGAACAACCGCTGTTGCTGTGCTTCGGGGATGCCAATGCCGGTGTCGATTACTGAGATGCGGAATCTGGATGTGCCATCCGTTGCCTTGGTGGTTTCGACATTGATGGCGATGTGTCCCTGCTGGGTGAATTTGATGGCATTGCCGGCCAGGTTGGTGATGATCTGGCGGATGCGCCCGGCATCGCCCATCACCTGCCGTGGCAGTTCTGGCGGGTAGCTGATGATCAGCTCCAGTCCTTTGCTGGAGGCGTTGGCGCTGAGCAGCCTGACTGCATCATAGATGGTGCGCTCCAGGTCGAAGGAGATTGCTTCCAGTTCGATCTTGCCCGCTTCCGCCTTGGAGAAGTCGAGGATGTCGTTGATGATCCCAAGTAGCGAGTTGCCAGATTGGGTGATTACCTCCAGAAACTCTTGCTGCTCATCATCGAGTTTGGTACCAGCGAGCAACTCCGCCATGCCCAATACGCCATTCATGGGGGTTCTGATCTCATGGCTCATCATGGCCAGAAACTCAGACTTTGCCTTGGCGGCGCTCTCGGCCTTCTCCTTCGCCTCAAACAGTTCACGCTCGACCTGTTTGCGATCGCTAATGTCGCGCATCACCATGGAGAAGTAGTGTTGCCCACTCTTGGTGGCCTCATGCAGCACGATTAGCTGGTCAACTGTCATCATCCTGCCATCGATGGAGATGAGCTGGGTTTCGCCGCTCCAGGTACGGTTCATGTAGGCCGAAGGCACACCCTCGTTGAGCAGCTGATCGATCTCCGAAGCGGGGAAGATCCCGGCAAGGTTCTTGTCGGCGAGATCGTCGTCCAGGCTGTAACCCATGATCTCCCGACCGGCCCGGTTCATGAATAGGATGTCGCCCTCCAGATTGAAGATGGCAACAAAGTCGGTGGTATTCTGAATGATGTCGATGAGCCGTTGTTGACGCTCTCTGGCGGTGACTTCCTCAGTTCGATCCAACAAGAATGACGAAACCCCGCTGACTGAGCCGTCTGCGCGCTTGATTGGCGCGTTGTGCCATTCACAGTTGTGCCGGGTGCCGTCCCGCGCTGTGATATCGAAGAGAAATGTACCGCTATGGTTAGGGTCGAGCAATGAGCGCCAACTCTGCGGTGGCTCCGTCTCTTTCCGCTCCTCGTCAAACAGTTTGGGCTTGTTGGGGTTCTCATCCTGCGGTTTGGCAAGCAGCTCGGAGATATGTTTGTGCAGTGCCTGATCCCGACTGTAACCGCTCAGTCGCTCCGCACTCGGATTCCAGGCGATCACCCGGCCATCAAGCGACCATTCGATGGCAGGCAGCGGTGTGTGTTTGAAATGGCTCTCGAGTCGCTCTTCAGATTCGCGCAGCGCCTGCTCCCGGAAATTGGAGGCAGCGGCCAGGGTGATATTGTTGAGAATGACCTGGTTCTGCTGTTTTGCGGCTTTCAATAGGATGCCGAGCATCAGCAGGATCAGCACAACCGGGACGGTGTCAGGCATGGATGGCTCGGTCATGAAATAGACAAGGAGTGGCAGCAGTGCCAGCAGTAAAAAGCCGATGGAGCTTGTCATGGACGCTGCCTGAGAGGAGATGGCGACCGCTGAGACACCAATCAGGATGCAGCTGATGATCATCAGGCTGAAAAAATTGTCAGTTGGATCGATGAATATCACTAGACTGCCCCAAGCGAGGCCGGCAGCCCAACTGGCGGCGATAAAACTGGCTCGACCTGCTTTGACTTTGCCTCTCAAGTGGCGGGTTCGGAAATAGTGCATTCTGAGCAGATAGCGTATCCCTGTGATGCCGAACAGAACCAACAGCCAGATCCTCAGTTGGGTGGCGTGTTCCGGAGCCCAGAGGATCCAGCTGGTCAACAAGCTGGCAATCAGGGCGCTGAGCAGAGAGGAAGCCAGATTGGTGTAGAGCAGATCATTCGTCTGTTGCTGGATCGAGAGAGCGAGTTCAGCGTAGTTCTGGCGGTCAGTGTCTCTGCTGCCTGTCTTAAGGGAGTTCATACTTCAGGGCTACCGCTCATGGTGATTGGCAGATGCCCGCTTATTCATTGGTCCAGGCATAGATCGCTTCGGCTCTGTTTCCTGGCTCTAGGTAAGAGAACGATTCACACAGGCTGGAGAGAAGCTGGATGCCCCGGCCGCTGAACAATGGTTTCTCCCCCTGCGCGCTGGTTGCGTTGGCAAAATCAAAGCCTGGGCCGCTGTCTTCGATCTGTATGACGATCCATCCGCCGTTAGCCTGGGGGTGTATCCTCAGTCCAATGTGTACCGAGCCTTCGTTGAGTTGGCTGAGCATCCGATCGCGCTCCTCGAAGTAGCGGGTAAAGCCATCCGGCCCCTCTTTGAGGCTCGAATCGAGGCCGAGTACGCCGTGGTCCAGGGCGTTGATGAAGAGCTCGGTGAGGATGGTGAAGAGCACCTGATTGTGTGTGCGTATCCCCACCATCTCCTGGATATAGTTGATCAGCAGCGGCACCGGGTCCGCCTTGCGCAGTTGCATGCCGCGCAGGGTGATATGGAACTCGACGCTATCGGAGTCGTGATCGAGCAGGCTGTTGGGGTCGACATGTGTCTGCTCGGCGAGCAGTTGATCGACCCGCCAGGAGGGTAGCAGCTCGGGCAACAGCGGCAGCTCCACCATGGTGATGTCATCATCCTGCGGGGCATCGCTGCAGAAGCGGTCGAGCGCCGAGGAGACATTGTCGAGAATAAACGCCTGCTCGCCACTTTGCTCGATGGCGGTGATAAGTCTCTCGGAGCCGAAGTATTCACCTGTCGGATCACGCGCCTCAGAGACGCCATCGGTGGTGAGAAGCACCCGGTCACCCAGCCCGACCCGGATATGCTGGGCATCCTCCTGAAAATTGGAGTCGGGTATGATCCCTAGGGGCATACTGCGGGATTCCAGGCGGTTCTTGATACGGCGCGTGTTGCCATCGATGACGAATAGATCAGGCATGCCGCAGTTGAAGACCGTGATGTAGTCGAGCGAGGCGCTGATCTTGACGAACTGTGCGGCCAGAAACATGCCGGTCGGCAGCATCTTGTGGAGCTTGCTGTTGATGCCCTGCAGGATCTGCGGCGGCGAGAAGCCCTTGGCGGTCATCGAGCGGAACACCTCAGAGGTCGGCAGGGCGCCGAGTGCGGCGGCCAGCCCGTGACCGGTGAAATCCCCCAACAGCACATGCAGATCGTGGGAGGGCGAATAGGCAGTCAGCATGATGTCACCGCTGAAGATGCTGGCGGGCTTGTGCAGATGCGAGATCTGATCGAGTACCACATTGCCCGCCAACACCGCACCGCTGAAGACCTGCTCGGCTATCTCTTCGTCCATCTGCATGCGGTTGTAGAGCATGCGGATATCCTGATGCAGGTTCTGGATGCGTTCCATCGACTGGATCTTGGCGGAGAGCACGGTGTGGTTGTAGGGTTTGGTGAGAAAGTCGTCACCGCCAACCTCGATACAGCGGGCCAGCGCCTTGTCGTCAGTCATCGCTGTGAGGAACAGTACCGGGATGAATTTGTCGGCAGTCTCCGATTTGATGATCTCGGTAGCGGCATAGCCGTCCATCACCGGCATCATCACATCCATCAACACGATATCAATGCTGTGTTGGCGGAACTTCTCGACGGCATCGGCACCATCGACCGCCTGGATGACCTGGTAGCCCAGTTTTTTCAGCAGGGCATTCAGAATGACCCGGTTGGAGAGTTCATCGTCGGCGACCAGTGCGGTGCCACGGAGTTTTAGATTGGGAGCGTCTGCTTTCACGGTCTCTATCATCTCTGTCGGGCCGGCTTGATGCTGGTTTTAGTGATTGTTTTTTATTCCCAAGAGGCTAGCGGCCATCCTCAAGGAAACTTGATCCTTGACGCCTGCGCTCCAGGGTTTGATGATCGGGGCGGTTGTGGAACAGCATTTCAGGGGGGAGTGTGGAGGCGCGTGAGCCGGCATCGTTGAGAATCGACGCTGCGGATGAGACAACGCTGAAGATCTCGTTCGTTGGCGCCTGGCTTGGTGATGGGCGTCCGCTGGATGGTAACGGCTTGATTGAGCAGATCAGGGCGGCCGGCAGCTCGCTGACTCGGATTGAATTCGATTCAAGTGCACTCTCAGGCTGGGATAGCGGATTTGTCACCCTGTTGCTGAGACTCTCGGAGTGGGCCGGCTCCGAATCAGTCGCATTCGATGATGAGGGGGTGCCGGGCGGTGCCAGACGTCTACTGAGGCTTGCCCAAGCGGTACCAGAGCGCGAGGGTGCGCGCCGCGAGCCAAAGCGCCAAACCCTGCTCTCTGTGTTGGGAGGATGGGCGATCGCCTTTGTCACCGACCTGGCGGCGTTTGTCACCTTTATCGGTGAATGGCTGCTGGCGCTGCTGCGTTTCTTTAGCGGCCGGGCTCGCTTCCGCTGGGTTGATTTTGGCCACTTTCTGCAATCGGCGGGGGTTGAGGCGCTACCCATCGTTAGCCTGATCAGTCTGCTGGTGGGGGCGGTGCTGGCGTTTGTTGGTGCGGTGCAGCTGCAGATGTTCGGTGCGCAGATCTATGTCGCCAATCTGGTTGGCTTGGGTATGGTGCGCGAGATGGGGGCGATGATGACCGCCATCATCATGGCTGGTCGCACCGGCTCTGCCTATGCTGCCCAGCTTGGCTCGATGCAGGTCAACGAGGAGGTGGATGCGCTGCGCACCTTTGGTATCTCACCGATGGAGTATCTGGTGCTGCCACGCAGCCTGTCGCTGATTCTGATGTTGCCACTGCTCTGCATCTGGTCCGATGTGCTGGGGATCGTCGGTGGCCTGATCGTTGCCGCCGCACTGCTCGATATCAGTCTGCTGCACTACCTGCAGCAGACCCAGGAAGCGATTAATCTGATGGATGTGCTGACTGGGATGATCAAGGGCCTGATCTTCGCGGTGGTGATCGCACTCTCCGGCTGTTTACGCGGGCTGCAGAGTGAGCGCAACTCAGCCGCGGTGGGCAAGGCTACGACCTCAGCGATGGTTACAGCGATCCTGCTGATCGTAGTCTGGGATGCCATCACCACCATCATTTACAATCGCTTGGGGATCTGATGGATAGACTGGATCGGCTGGCAGCCGGAGGATCGATCGAGTCCCACCTGGTGGTGGAGGGTTTGACCATGGCCTATGGAGATTTCGTGATCCAGCGGGATCTCGATTTTCGCATTCGGCACGGTGACATCTTCATCATCATGGGTGGAAGCGGCTGTGGCAAGAGCACCCTGCTGCGCCACCTGATCGGCCTGAAAGAGCCGGCAGCCGGGCGGATTCTGATCAACGGTGAATCGTTCTGGACCCTGCACCCGGAGGAGCGCGACCAGCTGATGCGCAGCGCCGGAGTGCTCTACCAGAATGGCGGCCTGTGGAGCTCCATGACCCTGGCGGAGAACATCGCTCTGCCGCTGCAGGAGTACACTCGGCTGTCGGCGGCGGAGATCCGTGATCTGGTCTCCTACAAATTGGCGCTGGTGGGGCTGAAGGGGTTTGAGGAGTACTACCCCTCGGAGATCAGTGGCGGCATGCAGAAGCGGGCAGGGTTGGCGCGGGCGATGGCGCTCGATCCGGAGATCCTCTACTTTGACGAACCCTCCGCTGGTCTCGATCCGGTCAGCGCACGCATGCTCGACGATCTGATCCTGGAGCTGAGCGAGAGCCTGGGGGCGACAGTGGTGGTGGTGACCCACGAACTGGCGAGCATCTTCGCCATCGGCAACAATTCCATCTTTCTCGACCCCGACAGCAAGACCATGATCGCCTGGGGCCACCCCAAGTATCTTCTGCAGGAGACAGAAGACCCACGGGTGAAACGTTTTCTGACCCGCGGTGAAGCGGGCTGACCTGATTTGATAAGCACAAGGAACGAGAACCATGATGAACCGGCCTAATCCGACTCTGATCGGCCTGTTTGTTCTGAGTGCATTGGCACTCGGCATCGTCGCGATAATGTTCGTTGGTGGCCGTGGATTTTCCGAACAGAGTGTACGTTTTATTCTCTATTTTGAAGGTAATGTGAAGGGGCTGAATGTGGGAGCGCCGGTGACCTTCCGCGGCGTGCATATTGGTCAGGTCGAGAGTGTCTCGGTGCTGTTTGATGAACAGAGCCTGCGGGTGGATATCCCGGTTGTGATCAGCGTCGATATGAATAAGGTCGGCATAAGCCGAAAGATAGTGCCGGAAAAGGATGGCAAGCTGGTAGAAGAGCTGATCAAAAAAGGATTGCGCGCCAGCCTTACCCTGCAGAGCCTAGTGACCGGCCAATTGCAGGTGGAGCTGGGGTTTCATCCCGATACCAGGGTGCGATTGATGAATCGTCAGAGTGACTACCGTGAACTGCCGACCATCGTCACCGGGATGGAGAAGATCGCCAGAACCCTGGAAGATCTGCCCCTGGAGGAGATTACACAGACCGCCATTAGCATCCTCAACGGCATCGAAAAGATCGTCAATGGTGCCGATTTCCCGGCCATGGCACAGCAAGTGGCTGTGTTGGTCGGACGGCTTGAACGCCTCAGTAAGCAACTGGAGGAGCAGACTCCTGAACTGATGGAGAGCAGTCTGCAGATGACAGTTGAGATTCGGCAGGCTGTCGCCGAACTGAGACAACAAACGGGGCCGCTGCTGAAAGAGTGGACCCAGGTGGCCCAGGACTCACGCCAACTGGTGGCCCAGGCCGATGGCAGCCTGCAGAGGGCGCTGGCGAGCTGGGACAAGACCATGGCCTCGGGAGATGCAGCATTCGTCAAGGCCAGCGACAGCTTTGAGTCTGCGGAAAATTTGGTGAAGAGTGCGGAACCATTGAACGGCGAGATCAAACGGGCGCTGCAGGAGCTCTCCGCTGCCGCCCATTCGATCAGCATCTGGGCCGACTACCTTGAGCGCCATCCGGAGGCGCTGATCAGAGGAAAGCAGTAATGAACAGAGTAGAGAGGAGAGGGGTGACAGGAGTAGCGTTGATTGTGTTGGCGCTGTTGACCGGCTGCAGCACCACGTCCCAGTCGAGCCGCTTCTACCTGATGTCTCCCCTGCAGGAGACGCTGGAACAGAGTCGGATGATCACCACACAGCCGTTGTTGGGGATCAGCAGCGTAGGGCTGGCCGACTATCTTGACCGACCCCAGATCCTGGTTCGCAACGGCCCGCATCGGCTGGAGCTGAATGAGTTCGATCGCTGGGCAGGCCCGCTGCAGGAGAATCTGCGCAGCGTATTGAGCCGCTCACTGGAACAGCACTTCGGTGCAGAGCAGGTGATAGTCGCCCCCTGGCATGATGCACTGCGCCCCGCCTATGAGCTGTCGCTGCAGATCGATCAGCTCGATGCTACCCAGGCAGGCGATCTCACATTGAGGGGGCGCTGGACCCTCTATGCACCGGCCGGGAGACAGCTGGTGGCGCTGGGCAGGATCAGCCTGCGTGAGGCGATCGCAGGCGCAGGCGCAGATGCGGAGGCGATTGTGGCGGCTACTGCAGTGGTGGTGGCGCGTCTTGGAGATCGTCTAGCCAAGCAGATTTCACCCCATCTCAAGCCATAGTCAGAGAGAAGCCAGCCCCACAATTGCGGGCCTGTTGGCGCCTACTGCCCAGACTCGGTTGGC
>NZ_AFOC01000127.1:0-7802 GCF_000224455.1 endosymbiont of Riftia pachyptila (vent Ph05) | reverse complement strand
CGAGGCATCGTCGTCCCACGCAACCGGAAGCATCCCATCCTGAATCGACCAAACCTCATCTTCAGGCGTGTCGTGTCCCTCCATGAATTCACGCCATAACCGATGACTTCCATGCGTTGGCCAGTCTTCGTTTTCGCTAAGTTCTCTTACAGCATCTGACGCCAGCCAAATTCGCAGACCTTTTGACGAATCAAAAGTCGCCTGGGTGTCAGCAACAGCTTTGACTGCCCCCGTCCTTGAACTGAATCCGGCCTGCATCAGTAACGCGGCCGACCTGTTCAACGTGCCTGTTTCTACGGCTGGAGCCGCTAAGCCCGTTTCATAATCGGTAAAGTCCCAGAAATTTATCCCGTCAGTCACCTTGTCATCATTTGCTTCGGCACGAACTCGGATAGCCTCCATTCCCCACGGAAGGCGATAAATCAGGGCATCCTCGATGAAGCGTAACACTTCAGGGTCATCATTAGCATGGTCAGCAATCGGCTGACCTTTTAACCACGTTGACAAAATGTCCCGCCAATCAACGGGCAAAGGATCGGGACGAAATGGCGGGATTTCGAAAAGCAACTCATCCAATTTTCCTATTGAGTCGACCGCAAGGTCTTCATCGGCAGTCATAATCCCACTGTTTGCGTTTATGAGATGCACATTTGCCTGAGCCGCTATCTGATCGAGCTTGTTTCCGCTGGTTAAACCGACTCCGGCTAAAAAATACCCTCGCCGCTGGTGGCTATCTTGAGCTTAGTTGGCGAACGTGAATTTCAGCTAGACGAAATTACGAACCAATTGGACGAGCTGCTTTCGTCATCTTTGTGGTCAAGGCTTCTTGCGCGGAATGACGAAGTGCGGATGGTTTTCGAGGATGCACTTCGTTCTCGCACGAAATTTATCTGGCAGAACACGAACAGCCGTATCAAGTAGAGCTAAATTTCGCTCCCAATCGACCTCTGCTTGTGCTCTTTGCTGCTCAGGCTCTCCTTGCAACATTGGGAACTGCCACCCGGCGGCATTGTTCATCACATACTCTTGAAGGTGCTCTATCCCTGGCTCGTCTAAACAAGAGTTCATACGGGTCAGCAATCTATTAACCAAGAGCGCCAACCCACTTTTAAGTTGTTGTTCGTTGACACCATTGACAAGCTTTTTCCACTGGCTTTCCCGCCAATCGTGCTTATCAAATATCGGAAATAAGACCAATCCTTCGACATCCACAAAGGCTCGCCCTGCTCTTCCAATAACGTTCCTGAACTGCGCAACATCAATCAGCCGATACTCACCATTACGGTAATGCTGAATCGAATGCATAATCACCGTTGTGGCGGTCAGATTTAGTCCTTGCGCAAGCGTTGGGGATGAGACAGTTACCCTCAAGATGCTTTTTCTTAGGAGATGTTCAACTTCTTTCCGATACGGCTTTTGGCAAAGCGCCATGGTGTATGGCAACTCCTAGTTCCAGGCACATTAAAATGGGGTGATTGTTACCGAACCACTCACGACCAATCGCCAATGCTGATGCGATCTCACTTGGATCATGTTCTAAAGCGGAATTGAGCAACCCCTGCTTGTTTAATCTAACGATCAATTCTGGGTAAGCATTAACAGATCGTCTTTCGGGGCAATAGATCAACACCGAGTGGCCATCTTCAAGTAACCGCCAAGTCGTAGCCAGAACCAATTCCTGTTGGCCGTTAGGGAACAACTTCTTTCTTGTCCCTTTAGTAGCCGCCCTCGCATTGAAAAAGGTTGGCACATAGGGAGATTCATCCCCCACAGCAAGTTCCAGACGTGCACGATTATTGCGCCACATAATCTGGCCGTAACGAACTCGGGTGGGCTTCCAGTCGCAGGTGACTGCTCCACCCTCTTTATCGCGTCTTAACCAGTCGACGAAATCGTCAAACTGATCGCCATCGGGCAATATCGCAGACAAACATACAATGCGACGTTGATCCGCATCTTCTCTCTTAAGCAACCGTTGAACTTGCACTTCGTATCTGACTTCCCTTTCTCCAAAACCAATCATATGGCCTTCATCCAATACAATGAGGCCGACATCATCAATGATTGATGGATCATTTCTCAGTGCAAAATCAAATTTTTCGGGCGTTGCGACAACAATATCCCTGGCTTTCAACATGTCGCTTTCAAAAGAGCTTGTACCGATACTTCCGTAGAGCGCTGATACGTACTTCCCTAATGGTGTAAAAGTCCGTTGCAAGCCAGCTTCTGTCTGAGCAGACAAGGCTCTTAAAGGAGTTATGAAAACAACCCGCTTTCCCTCTGAAAGGCAGCGCAAAATACAAAGCTCCGCGATTCGGGTTTTTCCAGCACTAGTAGGAAGGGAAACTACGAGATCATCATGTGAATCAGTGGTGCGTCGGGCGGCTTCAATCTGTGATGGCCAGAGTTCGATCTCTGCTCGACTTCGTTTGTACATCGAAGCAATGAACAGATCACGTAACGCCAGCCAGTCTGGTTCAGTTTCTCCAAGCGGATTTCGCGGCAACACCTGATGGAAACTGGACTTCCACAAATCGTCGATCAGGTGGCTGGCTAGCCGAAAGCACCACCATTGCGGAACCATGTTCAAAGTGGCTGCTGACTCAAGACCATTGCGAAGAATAGAAATAGCTGAAGACACCAGTTCTACTTGACCGGTTTGCAACGCGGTCAAATACGTACCTAAGCCCGACAAGAAGTGTTCCTCTAATGCTTCGTCGATGGCTGCGATTATTGGGTTGGTTTCGTCGTCTTGATCGACATTTTCCGCACTCTCAGCAATGCTATTTATTAATGCCTGCTCGTTAGCAGACCCATCAAGTCGCCAGGTAACAATCTCCTGTTCCAATGCGTCCAGAGAACGCACGATCAGCAAAGCCAAAGCTTTCTCTATGCGTGACAAATTTCCTTCGTTGATCGACGCATGGAGCATTGAGTATGCTCGTGCAGATAGTCCTGCCATATGGAACGCCGAAGACGAAAGTAGACTGATGAAGTCTTTTTGGGAATCCGATGGGTCCCCTTTCGAAACAACTGCTTCCAATGCGTCGCCAGCGTGTTCGAATGCTGACCTAGCTATATTAGGGTCACCCTGAGCTTCTCGAACTCGCATCCCCAAAGACAACAGAGCTTCACCGTAAGTAAGAAGGTCATATGACAAAAGTTGAGAGTCAGCACCACTCGGCTTGTAGGCGTCATATCTTGGGAAAGCCAACTGCTCCATCACGTACCCCCCTGAGTGTCGCTGCCAAAGCTGACCAATTTCCTCAGCAGCCCTTCGGTTTCCGCCTCCAGCATCAGAATGTCGCGGGTGACCTCTTCGAGTGAGCGCAATGGCTTGTGCCGGTAGAAGTACTTGTTGAAACTGATCTCATAGCCGATTCTGGTTGCGCCGAGGTTGATCCAGGCTTCGTCCACATGTGGGCGCACCTCGCGCAGGAAGTAGGTGTGGATATCCTCCTTGAGCGGCACGTTCTCGGTGTCACGCAAATCGGAGTCGGTTTCGTATTCGATGTACTCGCCAGTCGTGCCGGTATGCCAGTAGCCAAAATCGCTGAGCATCTCTTCCGTACATTCAAAATCACCGAAGGAGAGGTCGGTAAGCAGCTTTTCGAGCTTATCACCCTTGAGCTTGTGGACCCGCTTGATGACCTTCTCCGCCTCGTCCTCACGCCAACTGACCGCGTTGTAGATCTGATTCTTTTCCGAGGCGGTGAGTTTGATGCCCAGTAACTTGAGGGTGTCTTCGACCAGTGAGCGGAAGATGTTGAAGTCCATGTGCAGTTCCTGACCTATGGCCTCCATGAGCTTTTCGGCGGTCTGCATCAGTTCGCGCTGCGCCTTCCAGGCTTTCGGGTCGAGTAGTAACTTCCTGTTCTTGGCCGTCAGGCTGATGTCTTTGCGATCCAGATGGTCCTCGATGGCCTGTTTGTGATCTTTCAGTTCGTCATAGATCGTATCGCCCCAACGCTCATAAGCCCATTCCATGAGTTCAGCGACAGCCGGTGCAAATCGTAATGCGGCCACACGCTCCGGCGTGAACTGCGCCGCTTTGCGGCTCGGGCGTTCGATGGTGACCTTGTAGTAGCCGAAGTCGTCGTTATGGAAAACCCTGGAGATGCCGGTCGCTCCCGACATCCCTGCCTCCCTCGACATTGGGGCGTCCTGCCCGGCATCATCCGCCATCGTCGTGTACAGACCGACGATCTGCTGGATATGCTCCGGCGCAAACTCGCAGTTTTTGTCGCCCAGGTTCTTGCGCAGCTTGCGGTACAGCTTGGAGGCGTCGATCAGTTGCACCTTGCCCTTGCGGTTGGGCGCCTTGTTGCTGGTCAGCACCCAGATGTAGGTGGTGATGCCGGTGTTGTAGAACAGATTGTTCGGCAGCTGGATGATGGCTTCGAGCAGGTCATTCTCAATGATGTATCGACGGATATTGCTCTCGCCGCTCCCCGCATCGCCGGTAAACAGGGAACTGCCGTTGTGTACCGAGGCGATACGCGAACCGAGGGGGCTGTCGCTGGTGGACTTCATCTTGTCCACCATCTCCATCAGGAACAGAAGCTGGCCGTCTGAAGAACGTGGTATGGCCGGTACGGTTTCTTCGTTGCCGCGAAAGTCGGTTAGGACCACTTCAAACCGGCTATCGAGTATTTCCTTACCATCGACGATGGCCTTGTGGTCCGCCTTCCAGGACTTGCCGTAAGGTGGATTGGAGAGCATGAAATCGAAGCGTGTGCCTGCAAACTCGTTGGTGGCCAGTGTCGAGCCGTTCTTGATGTTCTCGGGGTTGTTGCCCTTGATCATCATATCGGACTTGCAGATGGCGTAGGTCTCGTCGTTGATCTCCTTCCCGTACAAGAATATGGAGTCCGGCGCGACATGGAATGGACCATCCGGGTCTTCCAAATAGTTCTGAGACTCCGTCAGCATGCCACCGGAGCCACAGGCCGGGTCGTAGATCAGTATGGTGGGCGGTAGCTGGCCCTGGACCGGGTCGAACAGCAGGTGGGTCATCAGGTGGATGACCTCACGGGGGGTGAAGTGCTCACCGGCCTCTTCGTTGTTCTCTTCGTTGAACTTGCGAATCAGCTCCTCGAAGACGTAGCCCATCCCCAGGTTGGTCAGCGGCGGGAGCTTGCGCCCTTCCGGGTCTATGGCCTCGACCGGGGACAGGTTGATGTGCCTGGAGACGAACTTGTCCAGCACATCGTACAGCACATCCTTGGCAGCCATGTGCTTAGCTTGGCGGAGCAGGTCGAACTTGTCGACGATTTCCCTCACGTTGGGGCTGAAGCCGTCCAGATAGAGCTTGAAGTTGGCTTCCAGCTGCTGACGGTTATTCGAGGCGGTATCGACAATCTTCTGAAGGGTGAACGGCGAGGTGTTGTAGAACACATAGCCCGAGGCATCTTTCAAGCCCATCGGGTCGAGTTCGGTGAAGCCGTTGTCGCGCTGGAACTTCACTTCCTCCATCACGGCATCTTTGGTGCCTTCGAGCAGGCAGTCCAAGCGCCGCAACACGAACATCGGCAGGATCACGTCGCGGTACTTGCCGCGCACGTACACGTCGCGCAGGCAGTCGTCGGCGATTGACCAGATGAAAGAGACGATTTTGTTGTGGGATAAGTGGTCCATTCTCGGTACTTCTCGTTATGTATTGTTGTTATCGACCAGCTCATGGATTAAATCCTTCAAGCTGGCATTAATTGAGTGGCTAAGTTCGGTGATTTCTCGAACAAGCGTCTGCTCTTCTTTTTGCAATGTATCCAGGTCGAAATTCTCGTCGTCGGCCAGAGGGCGGACATATCGCTGAATGCTGCAATTAAAGCTATTCGATTTAATTTCCTCCAGCGAGGCCAAATGTGATTGCTCGGTTTTGGCTTCACGGGCTTGATAAATCGAGGTGATCTTCTCGATGTTTTCAGTGATCAAGACATTTTGTCCACGGGTGAACTGGTAGTCATTGCTCGCATCAATGAAGAGTACGGAATCGTCTGGTTTGTCCATTCGGAAAATCAGCACAGCAATGGGAATTGCTCGTATTCGGAAGCAACCGATCTGGCAGAACTACGACAGCATCCAGTAGGTTGTGCTCGATTAAGCGCTGGCGAATATCGCCATCACTTCCGCCGCGATACAGAACGCTCAGGCTAGTTATCACAGCCATTCGGCCATGATCTTGATTGAGTGAGGCAAGCATGTGCTGAATGGCCGCAAAGTCGCCTTATTGGTATCGCCAATTGGGGGTTGAGAAACGACCACATCGAAGCGCTTAAGCCGATTCTCAATATCGATCAATTGAGGTGCACGAATGCTATCACCTAAAGCGATTCGATGGTTTACATGGCCATTTAGATAGAGGTTGAGTTTCGACAGGCTCCAAGCGGATTGACTGCGTTCTTGCCCAAACATCGCATTATGCGCAGCTTTATCACGCTCCAAGGCATCGTTTACGCAACTCAGAAGCAATGAGCCTGAGCCACAGAACGGGTCGCACAGGGTTTCACCACTGCGCAAGGCAAGCAGTTTCGCAACTAAAGCTGACACTCCGACTGGAGTAAAAGGAACATCAGCCACATGTCCTCTTACGCTTGAGAGCCGCTCAAGCAATAACGAAAACAACCTACCCACAACAGCAGTGTCGGACAATTGAGTCGAGCTGAGATTGAAGGAGTTAGAGCACTTCATCGTTCATGAATACCACCACACACCGCATTCAGGCTTGAGAAATCAGACGCCTTATGAGAAATGGCAAGAAGGCATCAAACATTCACCAGTGGTCCCTATTGAAGACCTGGAAGACCTGAATCTTCTTCGCGGACTGCCTAAGCGAAGCACCCTACAGCGACACGCTGGCATTTTTTATGAGTACGAGACTTTCCGCCACGAAGAGTTGGCGGATATCTATGACTACTTGTTGTCCGTCCAGAAGTCGGGGCGAATCATAATCGATTACTTCGTCGACGAAAACAACGCCGGGGCTATCTCGGTTGTGGACCCCCGTCCTGGAAGTAACGGCAGGCTCATCAATGTTCGGAACAAGGAATGGGATATCGCCGAAGGGCGGTCTTTCTATGACTTAAAAGCGACACGTGCGGGCCGGAAAACCAAAACCAATCAGGCACCGCTTGTTACCGACGAGGAAGTCAAGGTCAAGCCTAGGGGCAAGAACAAGAAACCTGGGGACGATGTGCCGTTCCTGGATGACGAACCAACCATTCGCGCCACCAAACAGTCTTTCGAACCGCCTTCGACTATTGCACCCAAGTGCGGACGAGTTGCAGCTCCCGATTACTTCACTTTCTGACAATTCTTTTGACGAGGAGGATGACGATGACTTCTGAGATTAAGCTAAAAGACCAAACAGTCCGTTTCAAGCAACAACTGTTCTTTGATGGCCGAGTCAAAGGCGGTTTCAAGGCAATTGAGAAATGCCATAAGACTGCTGGCTTCCACGATGCAAAATCCATGTTCATGGTGGGACAATCTGGAGTTGGTAAAAGCACCATCGCAAAAGGCTACAGTGATGCCTTCCCCCAAATTGATCGTGGCGAGTACACCGAAATGGAGGTGATTTACTGCCGTTTACCTTCAGATACATCGTTAAAAGGTCTACTTCAGTACTTACTGAAGGCCACCGGTTGCACAGCTGCCACCGCAGCGCTTAGTAAGGCAAATTCGCTACGCGCATTTCGATCTCAACGAAACAGCCCGTTTCATCGATAAGCTACCGAAAGCCAAAGATTCTGGCGAATCTATGCCAATTTCGCAGTTGAAAGATGTGCTACCGCTTTTCGCTG
>NZ_AFOC01000128.1:0-7672 GCF_000224455.1 endosymbiont of Riftia pachyptila (vent Ph05) | reverse complement strand
TGTCGTAGCACGGGATGACTCCAAAATTCTGGCAATCAATTGGGACGGTATTGACCATATCGCCAAAATCTTTCCCCGCATCTCGACAAAACTGTTTCGTAATCTCTCCGCCATTATCAGCAAAAAGCTGGCTGGGACGCAGGCTAAAAATATTTTGGACGGGGATGGTTTGACTGGGGCAAATAGCCAAAATTGAGAGGGGAAAAAACCATGAGCACAATCCCCATACTGTCCAAACAACCGCCAGGTGGCCACTGCACCTTGTACATCCATTATGCAGAGGCCATCAGCCAGCATCTTGGGATCGGTTCCCAGGTGAAATATTGTGAGTCGGATGGTGAGGATGGGAACCAACCACCGGCACTGATGATTGGTGAGAACCTTATCGAGCCTTCCGACGGCGTGATCGTATCCCCAGAAGATCTGATCAACAGTCTACGCGATAGCGTTACAGAGAACGAACTGGAAGAGCTATACCAGCTTCTCGATACCGTTCAAGAACAACTGATGGAGGAGTGGAGCAATGAGTGAAGAATACACACTAGACACCTTGGTACGCTCTTGCCACCCACGGAAAACATCATAGAGAGGACACAGAAATGCTGCGTATCTACATCACCCTTTTCACACTGCTAATGCCTATTCTGTCTCTGGGCGGTGACCTGCTGCCGGCCCCGCGCCAGGTTTCCGACCACACCTGGGCATGGATCGGCCCCTACGGTCCTCCCACCCGTGAGAACGGCGGTTTTCGTATGAACCTGGGCTTGTGGTGGGCGATGATGCCGTGGCGGTTATCGATTCCGGCTATGGAGGGGCGATGGCCGAGGCGATGCTGGCTCATATCCGTCGCATCACAGACCGGCCAGTGCGATATGTGATCAACACCAATTCCCAACCTCATCGGATCATGGGCAATCCGGTGTTTCGGCGCGCCGAAGCCGAGGTGATCGCTGCGGCCGAGGCGGTGCCACGCATCAAGGCCGAAGCTCAGGTCTTTGCCGCCACCATCGAGGGCGTGCTGGGCCTCACGCCCAACAGTGTCGAGGTACCGAGCACCCCCACTGTCGCCATCGATAAGGAGACCTCGTTGGATTTGGGCGGAGTACGGCTGCGCGTGATCCCGGTGGGGGACGCCCACACCCCCGGTAGTCTGGTGGTAGCGGTGAATCCGGACGCACTGGCCTTTGCTGGCGACGTGCTCTACAGAGGCCGGCTGTTGTCCATCCTCTCCAAGAGCAATGTGCGGGAATGGATTAAGTCTTTCCAACGGTTGCGGCAACTTGGTGATGTTCTGTTCATACCGGGCCACGGTGAGCCTGGTCCACTGTCCGCCTTCGAGCACTCTACGCACGACTATTTGACGGCGCTGAAACGACACATGGACCAGGCAGTGGAAGAAGACATTGATCTGCAGGACGCCATCAGCTCCTTCGATCAATCGGCATGGAAAGGGTTTGCCGACTTCGAAGCATTGGCCGGCCGCAACGCCCACCAAGCCTATCTGCAGAGCGAGGCAGCGGCCTTCGAGTAACCATGAACCATGAGGGGGCGAAGTCAAACCGACAACACGAGTCGCATTTATCACAGGATCTAATGCGGTTTGACTTCGACCCCTGCCATGAGAAATCCGTAGATTCGGCAAAAATGTACCCATGAATCCAGACACGCAACAAGAACCCCTCCTGGCATACAGTGCCCGCCCCAACACTGCGGCGCGTCAGGATACCCTGCCGGGGCGTTATCGCTGGTGGGTCATGGCCATCTCCATGGCCGCCTTCAGCCTGGCCTTCGTTGGCTGGCTCAACGAATCCTGGCTCTATCTGTTTGAGAGTCCTATCTGGCTCAACCGCTATACCGAATACGCCATTATCCTTGCCTTTGGCCTCTGGCGTATCCGTGCTGAACAGAACCCCTATACCCGCAAGCGTCTGATCATCCTGGTGACGGTGGTGACCGGCTTCTGGTGGCTGATCCCCTGGCTCATGCCGATGTTCGAGCCCTATGCCGGCTATGTCTGGAGCCAGCCGGTGTTTCCCGCCCTGCACACACCGGGCACCCTCACCTTCTTTCTCACCCTGCTGCTGGTGTTCCTGTTCGGGCGGCGGATCATCTGCGGCTTCGGCTGCCCCTGTGTGGGCGTGCGCGAGACCGTGGGCTTTCCGTTCCGCCGCTTCTCCCTGCGCGGCGATTGGGCCTGGCGGCTGCGCCATACCAAATGGTTCTTCTTCATTTGGTACGTGGGGGTGATGGTGGCCACCCAGTTCCCGCCCAACGCCTGGACCGCAACCCTGGTCGGCATGTTCGCGCTGGTGGTGGGGCTGACCTATTTCGGCACCTTCTTCATTACCCCAATCACCGGCAACCGCTTCTACTGCCGCTACCTCTGCCCCTTCGGCGCCACCTTCGGTCTGCTCAATCATGCCGGCTTCTCGGCATCAAGATGGACCCTGAACAGTGCATCGACTGTCGGCGCTGCGAGCAGGCCTGCGACATGGGTATCCCGGTGTGGCAACAAGGCAAGACCACAGGCGAAGTCACCGGCATCGAGGATTGTATGGGCTGCGCCCGTTGCATCATCTCCTGTCCCACCGATGCGTTAGAGATTCGCGATGTACGCAACCTGTTCCGGCCTAATCTGCGGCAGGATGCCGGCCATCTTCTCAAACGAAAATCCCAGATCCCAGCACCCCGGACAGAACCGGCACACCGGCCTGCGGCAGTGCGCCTGAGCGACTGGAATCAAGCAGAAAAGGTTCTGTCCACAAAAGACCTGCAGCGCCAGGCTGAACGCTGCCTCGATTGCGGTGTTCCCGGCTGCCGCAATGCCTGCCCACTGGGCAATTTCATCCCCGACTGGCTGGAGGCTGCTGCCCGTGGGGATTGGAAAAAGGCTGGGGATCTGGCCCATGCAACCTCACCACTACCCGAGGTGTGCGGCAGGATCTGTCCTCAGCACCGCCTCTGCGAAGGGGCCTGCACCCGCACGCAGCTGGAAGGGGCTGTCACTATCGGGGCGATAGAGCGAACCTTGGCCGAACGGGCTCTGGATGAAGGCTGGCGGCCGATCAAACCGGCACAGCATAATGGCCGTAAGGTGACAATCATCGGTGCCGGCCCTGCGGGATTGAGCTGTGCGGAACGATTGAATCGGATGGGTGTGGAAGTCACTGTCTATGACCGGTCAACCAAGATCGGCGGCTTGCTGCAGACAGGGTGTTCCCGCATTCAAGCTGGATAAGACCCTGCTGGCGCGCCGGCAGACTCTACTGGAACAGGCCGGCATCCGTTTCTCTCTCGGTCTATCGGTGGACGCTGCGATGTTATCTGATCTGCTAGGACAGAATGACGCCATCTTTCTTGGACTGGGCGCGCAGAAACCACGAACCATCGAACTACCGGGACAGACCCTGCCTGGTGTTGAGCAGGCCCTCGGCTGGCTGAAACGAATCAACGCAGGCGAGCGAGAACCTTTAACTGGTCAACAGCTGCTGGTTCTCGGTGGCGGCGATACCGCCATGGACTGTGCTCGTGCCGCGCTACGTCTGGGTGCAGAGGTAACCGTCGCCTATCGTGGCCCGGAAGCGCGTCTACGCGCCTCCCCCAAGGAGATCACACTGGCCCGTGAAGAGGGTCCCAATTTCTGTTTAACCATGCCCCACTTGAATGCAAAGGTTCAGGAGGCGTAACCGGAGTACGCTTTGAAACCCACGAAGGGGCCACAATTATTGAAGCTAACCGAGTCATCCTCGCCCTGGGTCAGCAAGCCGACCCACCCCCCTGGCTGGCCACATTCGACATTGTGACTGAGTCAGATGGCCGCATTCAGGTAGACACACAAGGCCATACCAGCCATCCCAAAATCTGGGCGGGTGGCGACAATACTCTTGGGCCCGATCTGGCCGTCACCGCCATGGCCGCCGGTCGCAAGGCGGCTGAAGGCATGTTGAGCAGTTTCAGTCTGTGGCGACGTATCCGGAAGCAGACATGAAAGGGAGCACTCTCATGATCCTGATCCTCTCTCTGCCGCTGCCGGCCACGGCAAGCCATACCTGGTCGGGTATAGATCTGTGCGAGGTACATAAAGACAAGCTGCCGCCTGGCCTCACTGTCGAATCACTCCCCGACTCCCAATCCCCGGAGGCAAGCTTGCTACAACGATTCTGTACTCAATGCCACAACCTGCCGGGACCGGATCGCCACACGGCGGCCGAGTGGCGCGAGGTGGCATCCAAGATGTTTCTGTTGATGGATGTTTCACACCGTTTTGGGGGATTGATGGGCAGGGTGGAGACCATGCAGAAACAGGAGCAGGAGCGTTTGCTGGCCTATCTGCAGCATCATGCAATGCAGTCGATAGATCAAGAAGCGCCTGCCGATATCCACCGACTCAATCATCCCTGGCTGACGCGCATATGGGTTCTAGGCCCCTTCCTGCTGCTGACGGGATTGGGTCTGCTGCGTTGGTGGAGAGATCGCCACACGGATAAAAACCATGCGTAATCGATTAATACTTCCGCTGATTATCGCCCTGTTGGCTGTTCCGGTGGGATTTGCTTATGTGCACTGGAGCAAGGGAGGACCCGGAACCGGTCTCTACTCCCGCCACTGGTCACCCGATCCGGTGCAAGGCTATTGGGATCCGGACAACTTCTATCAATCCACCAAGATAGTCGAGGGTGTGTTCAAGGCAGAGCTGTGTATCCAGTGCCATGAGGGGATCACCCCCGGCATCGTTGCCGACTGGCGCGCCAGCCGTCATGCCCAGAGCGAGGAAACGGTCACCTGCAATGCCTGCCACGGCAACAACCATCAACAACTCCGGATGCCCACCCCGGACGTATGCGGCAGTTGCCATGAAAAACAGCATGGCGAATTTCTGGATGAGGCCCGCTACGGTTTCCCTAGTCATGTGCTGGCGATGGATCGGGCGGTGGATGCCAAGCACTTCGTGGACAAGCCCAAGGCCGAAGTCCAATCCTGCGTTCAGTGCCACTCGGTGGCCACCAAGTGTGACTCCTGCCATACCCGGCACCGTTTCGATGCCGCCGAAGCACGCCGCCCGGAGGCCTGCATCACCTGCCACTCAGGACCACCTCACCCCGATGACGAAACCTACTTCGCCTCCGCCCACGGCAAACTCTACCTGGCCGAGGGTAACGGCTGGGACTGGTCAAAACCCCTAACCAAGGGTAACTACAAGGCGCCCACCTGTGCCTACTGCCATATGGATGGCGGTCGCCACCAGGTGGCCCACAAGTCCCTGTGGAAATTTGGCCTGCGAGAGGTCAATCCTCATACATCCAAAAATCAGCTGCTGCGCAAAGAGTGGATCAAGCTGTGTAGTGATTGCCACGACGAGGAAAAGGCCGGGCAGTGGCTGACCGAACTGGATCAGGAACGCAAGCAAGCCTGGAAAAAGCTCTATGCAGCAGAGGATGTTCTCAAGGATCTGCGCAGCGACAATCTGCTTCACCCTGCCGCCGGAGAGCGCCCCCCCTACCCTATGGACTGGCTGGATAGTCTCTGGCCCAGAGAGCGCATCGGTTTCTTTGAAGGCCAGGCATCAGTCTTCTACAACGTCTCCGCCATTGAGCGCGACTACTTCGAGATGTGGTACTTCGACAATCTGGGGGCGTACAAATCTGCCGCCCACGGTCACTCGACAGGGGTTAAGGAAGGACATCGAAAAATGGAGGCATCACTGGATCGCATCGAGACCCAAGCCGACGCGCTGCGCGATCTTGTCGAAGCCGAACAGGAAGCGAAAATCACACCTGAAGGTTCAGGTGATCTTTGGATGAAGGGCGCATACACCGACTACAACCGGGAGCATAATTGATGCCCTATCGAATGAGATCTATTGGTTGGCTTCTGGCTATCCTGATAACGCATCCTGCCTTGGCAGACGAGCCCCTCTCCGCAGGACCATTTACCGAGACCGAGTGCATCACCTGCCACACAGAGCGGAATCCTGAGCTGATCAGGCAATGGCGAGAGGGTCCCCACTCAGCCACTTCAAGGGTCGGTTGCAACAACTGCCACGGCGATCGACACGAAAACTCAGCCATAAAGGCGAGAAAAGATCAAAGTTGTACCGCATGCCACGAAGGCCCCGCCAGCCACAGTTACGCCACATCCAAACACGGCATCATCACACGCCTCGAAGAGGCCCGGCAGGATTGGCGACAACCCTTGCAACGCGGTAACTACCGGACGCCTGGTTGCAGCTACTGCCACCTCCATGACGGCGACCATGGCGACACCATGGCACCTGCTCGCGGCCCCGAAGTGCGCCAATGGATCTGCACCGGATGTCACAGCCCTCGCTATATTCGTGAGCAGTTTGCCAACGGAAAACGCCAGCTGGAGATTGCCGATCTCAAGCTGACAGAGGGAAAAGCATTGATCGACTCTGCTGATAACGTGCCGCCTGATGCACTGTTAAAACTACGGCAGGGCCTGAGCCACCACCGGCAAAATATCCTCCTGGGAGTCGGGCATCAATCCCCGGATTATCAATGGTGGTATGGTCAACCGGCACTGGATGGCGACCTAATCCGAATTCGCGATGCCATTACCGAGTCCCATCGGCGCAAGACATTAGCAAGGCCGATACAACCAGATCCCCATGCAACTAAAAGCATCAAGCGAGAGAGGCAATAATTTTTGGCTCTTTCTGGAATTAAGTGGGTAGCCGCTCAGCATAAGCCCGCCTCGTAAAGGGTGAGGCCGGTAGATGGGGGAGCTTTCCAACAATCAGTAAGCCACCGTGATCGGGCTTCGGAATGTCCTGTAGCCTCTGGCTCTTGCCTTGGCGACCTGAATCAGCGAGTTGATGCCTTCCATACACCCATTACTCAGGTGCAATGTGAATCCATTAAGGATGCCGATGAGATGCCCCTTGATGGTGGTCGCCAGTTTCTTCATCTGGGGGACTCAACATCTGTCTGCACAGCGTGATCACCAGCGTCTCGAAGAACGGAGTAAACCCGGTTGAGGGCGAGCCCAAGGCGCATCAACCTGTGTCGTCTTACCGCACTGCTTACAGCGCACCCGCCGGCAAGTTGGCATGGAGGTAGGCTTCATTGAGGGCGTTGCTCCAGTGCTCCAACCGATCGTCATGCCGATAACCAAACAAAGTTACCCACACAATCTGCGATTGAGCCACAAGTCTTCGTCAATCTTGACAGGACCCGGGAGGATGCGAAGAGCACAACCGCTGTTGATGCACCTAGGGACAAGGAGGCCAAATAAAATGCTTAATGACATTGGGCCTTCATTTGCAAACTTGAAGGCCAATTTAAAACAATTGAGAGGAAAAAATCACATCAAATTCCCGAACTACTTACCGCATTTAAGAATAATTTATGATATGTATCATAAGACAGCCCATTCACCTTGATGCCAAAATTATATTCTCCAGCATTAATAGCGTCAGCAATATAATTGTTTGTGCTCACATCATAATGCGATCCATCATATGTTCTACTTTTGTCTCTTGTAATATATGAGGGTAGAGAAAAATCGTACAATGCAGGGCCAATATTGGAAACAGAATGAATGGCATGGATATAATCATCTAAGGTCCCGTTGTTTTTATATTTATTGATAATGAGCCAAGGACTAATTGGCGGGACGTAAAATACAACCTCAGAATCTTGGAAAGTGTTAG
>NZ_AFOC01000129.1:0-7670 GCF_000224455.1 endosymbiont of Riftia pachyptila (vent Ph05) | reverse complement strand
CTCCGCCGAGGTGCAGGGCCACGGCCCAGGCCAGGAGACGTTGCAGGTTGGCAAGGAAGAGGTGAACATTGCCCACATCGAACCTGTGGGAAACTACGCCATCTGCCTCCACTTCGATGACGAACACAACACCGGCATCTACTCCTGGGAAACGCTCTACCGCCTCGGCAAGCAGCGCGAGCAGAACTGGACAGATTATTTGCGCCGCCTCGACGAAGCGGGCTACCAGCGCAAACAATCCCTGACCTCCACAGAGCCGCCAACGCCTGAGCTTACTGAGATGAGAGACGAGAAAACCACACACTTCGGCTACGAAGAGGTCGCCGTAGACGAGAAGGCGGGGCGGGTGCGCGCCGTGTTCGACTCGGTCGCCAACAAATATGACCTGATGAACGATCTGATGTCGTTTGGCGTCCACCGACTCTGGAAACGCCACACCATCGAGATCTCCGGGGTACACCGCGGCCAGCGAGTGCTCGACTTAGCGGCCGGCACCGGCGACCTCTCGGCCCGCTTCAGCGGCCTCGTCGGCGCCGAAGGCGAGGTCATCTTCTCCGACATCAACGCGGCGATGCTCGAGCAGGGCCGCGAGCGCATGCTCAACGAGGGGCGCGCCGGCAACCTCCACTATGTGCAGGCCGATGCCCAGTACCTGCCCTTCCCGGAGAACCACTTCGACTGTGTCACCATCGGCTTCGGCCTGCGCAACGTCACCGACAAGCAGCTCGCCATCGACGCCATCTACAAGGTGCTGCGCCCCGGCGGGCGACTGCTGGTGCTGGAGTTCTCCAAACCCACCAACAAGCCGCTGGAGAAGCTCTACGACCTCTACTCCTTCAGCTTGTTGCCAAAGATCGGAAAGGTTATTACCGGAGACGAGGAGAGCTACCGCTATCTGGCCGAGTCGATCCGCATGCATCCGGACCAGGAGACCCTCAAGGGGATGATGGAGCACGCCGGATTTGAACGCTGCGACTACTTCAACCTGACCGGCGGCGTTGTCGCCATCCATCGCGGCTACAAACTCTAAATCAGCCCGCCACAAAGCAGTAGACCAGATGACCGTCAGCGCCGCTACCTTCGCCCTCCTTGAGGGAGTGATCAACCAGGCGATCCGGCTCGACCCGGAAACGCCCAAGCGCCTCGCACCAATGCATGGCAAGGTGATCCGTTTTGAGCTGCTCGGCCTCGGCGTTTCGCTGTGGCTGATCCCCGAGCCTCAGGGGATTCAGCTACTGAGTGAATTCGAGGGCAAACCCGACTGCGTATTGCGCGGCACCCCGCTCGACCTGGCGCAGATGCGTGGCAGCCGGCAGAGCGCTGAACAGCTATTCCAGGGCGCGGTGCAGATCGAGGGCGACAGTGCCCTGGCCCACCGTTTCGGTGACTTCATCGCCGAGCTCGATATCGACTGGGAGGAGCAGCTCTCCCATCTGACCGGCGACCTGATCGCCCACGAGGTCGGCAACCTTACCCGCGGCCTGTTCAGCTGGGCCCGGCAGAGCGGCAAGACCGCGCAGCTCAACACCCAGGAGTATCTGCAGGAGGAGCTGCGCCTGCTGCCGAGTCGCTACGAAGTCGATGCGCTGCTGGCCGACATCGACACCCTGCGCGACGATACCGAGCGCGCCAGCGCCCGTATCGAACGGCTGCGCAGCCAGCTCGCAGGAAGCAATCCATGATCCGCCCCGCCCAGGCCCTGCGGCTGATCCACATCAATCTGGTACTGCTGCGCCACGGCCTCGACGAGGTAGTGCTGGCGACTCATCTGTTCCGCCCGCTGCGCTTCCTCATCTACCTCTCCCCCTGGTACTGGCTGCGCCGTGACCGCGGCCCTTATCCAGCGCGCATCCGTCGCACCCTGGAGGATCTAGGGCCGATCTTCGTCAAGTTCGGCCAGATCCTCTCAACTCGCCGCGACCTGCTGCCCGACGACCTGGCCGATGAGCTGGCCAAGCTGCAGGACCGGGTTCCGCCCTTCTCCGGCGCTGAGGCGCGGCGCATCATCGAAAAGGCCTTCGGCCACCCGATCGAGGATGTACTCGACGCCTTCGAGGAGAAACCGCTCGCCTCCGCCTCCATCGCCCAGGTGCATACTGCCACCCTCAAGGATGGCAGGCAGGTGGTGGTCAAGGTGCTGCGCCCCGGCATCGAGAAGATCATCCGCCGCGACGTGGATCTGCTCTTCACCATCGCCCGGCTGGCGGAAAAGTACTGGAAAGAGGGCCGGCGGCTACGCCCGGTGGAGGTGATCGAGGAGTATGAGAAGACCATCTTCGACGAACTCGACCTAATGCGTGAGGCAGCCAACGCCTCCCAGTTGCGGCGCAACTTCCTCAACAGTGAAGAGCTCTACGTACCCGAGATCTACTGGGATCTGGCGCGCCAGAATGTGCTGGTTATCGAGCGCATCAGCGGCACCCCGGTGGGCGATGTGGAGGCACTACGCGCCCAGGGCATCAGCATGCAACTGCTCGGCGAGCGCGGCGTGGAGATCTTCTTCACCCAGGTCTTCAAGTACAACTTCTTCCACGCCGATATGCACCCGGGCAACATCTTTGTCGAGCCCAACGGCCGCTACATCGCGGTAGATTTCGGCATCATGGGCACCCTCACCGAGGGCGACAAACGCTATCTGGCGGAGAACCTGCTCGCCTTCTTCAACCGCGACTACAAGCGGGTCGCCGAGCTGCATGTGCAGTCGGGCTGGGTACCCAAAACCACCCGGGTCGAGGAGTTCGAGGCGGCGATCCGCACCGTCAGCGAGCCGATCTTCGAACGGCCCCTGAGCGAGATCTCCTTCGGCCACTTCCTGCTGCGGCTGTTCCAGACCGCGCGGCGCTTCGACATGGAGGTGCAGCCACAGCTGGTGCTGCTGCAGAAGACCCTGCTGAATATCGAGGGACTGGGGCGCATGCTCTACCCCGAGCTGGATCTCTGGACCACCGCCAAACCGTTTCTCGAGCGCTGGATGAGCGAGCAGATCGGCCGGCGCGCATTTGTGCGCAAGCTGCGCGACAGCTTGCCGGAGCTGGCGGAGCACCTACCGGAGCTGCCGCTGCGCCTAAACAAGATTATCGACGACGCCGCCGCCGGCAGGCTCAGCCTGCAGTGGCAGTCGGAGGAGCTCAGCCAACTGCGGCTTGAGATGCAGCAGCAACATCGCAGCAGCGTCAGCACGATGAGCGGCAGCGCGATGCTGGTCAGCGGTTCACTGCTGCTGGTATTCGGCCCCGGCATGATCGCATCCGCCCCCCTCTCCCTGATGATCGGCGCCGGACTGAGCGGCGGTGGCGCTCTGCTGCTGCTGCGCGCCTGGCTTCACAGCCACGATTAAAAAAGACACCCAGCGAGTAGGACACGACCATGCAGTTCATCGACCTCAAGGCCCAATATCGCCTGATTCAGGCAGACGTCAACCAACGCATTCAGACCCTGCTGGAGCACGGCCAGTACATCATGGGCCCGGAGGTCCGTGAGCTGGAGGCGACCCTGGCGGAGTATGTCGGCGTAGAGCACTGCATCGGCTGCTCCAGCGGCACCGACGCACTGCTGATGGCGATGATGGCGCTGGGCATCGGCCCCGGCGATGAAGTGATTACCACCCCCTTCACCTTCATCGCCACCGGCGAGACCATCGCCCTGCTCGGTGCGGTGCCGGTGTTTGTCGACATCGACCCCCAGACCTACAACCTCGATCCCAACCTGATCGAGGCAGCAATCACCCTCAACACCCGCGCCATCATGCCGGTCAGCCTCTACGGCCAGTGTGCCGATATGGACGTGATCAACGAGATCGCAGCGCGCCACGGCCTGGCGGTGATCGAGGACGGCGCGCAGAGCTTCGGCGCGAGCTACAAGGGGCGCATGTCCTGCGGCCTCTCCGACATCGGCTGCACCAGCTTCTTCCCTCCAAGCCGCTCGGCTGCTACGGCGACGGCGGTGCCTGTTTCACCGACGATGCAGAGCTAGCAACAACCCTGCGGGAGATCCGCGACCACGGTCAGGACCGCCGCTACCACCACCCACGGCTCGGCATCAACGGCCGGCTCGACGGCATCCAGGCAGCGGTGCTGCTGGCCAAGTTCGAACAGTTCAAGAAGGAGGTAGCGCTGCGTGCCGAGATTGGTGGGCGTTACACGCGCCTGATCAACGAACAGTGCCCCGGCGTCACCACACCGCACCTGACCGAGGGCAATACAAGCGTCTATGCCCAGTACACCATCCAGGTCGATGACCGGGATCAGTTGCAGAAGCAGCTGGCTGAGCTAGAGATCCCCACCGCCATCCACTACCCGGTGCCGCTCAATGCCCAGCCGGTATTCGCCGACTGTGGCCAGCCAGAGGAGACTCCGGAGAGCCTCAAGCTCTCACAGCGGGTGATCAGCCTACCGATGCATCCCTACCTGAGCGAAGAGGATCAGGAGACGATTGTCACGGCACTACAGGCGGTACTGACATAGGGGCCCCGCCACCAGCGATGGCTGGCGCCCACGGGGCGCCCTATGCCAGGGACCAAACCCGAATAGAAATAGAGCGGGCCGTGCCCGCCACCCCAATGGCTTTACGCTCAGCCGTTACTTTCAGGCCGCCCGGCCCCGATCTTCAGCCCCAGTAGGATCAGCGGCAGATAGGCCAGCAGCGTCAGCACCACCCCCAGTGCCGGTCGAGCGGCAGCCAGCGCCGCCAGCGGCAGCAGCCAGACAAGGTTGATCACCAACACCCCCAGGGTCGCCCGGCGGTGACTCCGCCAGCGCCGTGACAGGATCTGGTAGGCGTGTGAGCGATGGGCGCTGTACCAGGCCTCGCCGGCCAAAAATCGCCGTGCCAACGTCAGGGTGGCATCCACGATGAAGACGCCGAGCAGGATCAACCAGCTCCAGATCGGCAGCAGCCCGATGTTGGCGCTCTGCAGGGCGAAGATCGCCAGCAGATAGCCGAGAAAGCCGCTGCCTACGTCCCCCATGAAGATTTTTGCCGGCGGCCAGTTCCAGAGCAGGAATCCAGCCGTCGCCGCTGCTGCAACCCCGAGCCAGTCGCTCAGCACTGAATCCATACCGAGCCAGCCGATCAGCAGCATCGCGCCACCGGTGACGCTGAGCGCCTCACTGCCGGCAATGCCGTCGATCCCGTCCATAAAGTTGAACAGGTTCAGCAGCCATACGATGCCGATCAAAAATAGCGGGTAGGCCAGCCACTCCGGTAGCCCGAGCGATCCGGGCACCCCCAACAGGACAAGCGCCCCGCCGGCCACCAACAAATGGCCGNCGAGACGCCAGCGGGCCGGGATATGGCCGTGATCGTCCCAAAACCCCAGCAGGGCGATCAGCAGACCGCCGCCCCATAGCGCCAGGGCCAGCTCTCTGCCGCCGAGTGACGCCCATCCACCCATCAGGTAGCTACCGAGCACTGCCAGCATGAGGCTAGAGACAAATGCCAGCCCTCCACCCCGCGGGGTCGGCACCAGATGTGAGCTGCGTGCGTTGGGGATGTCCATCAGACCGCGGCGCAGGGCGTAGCGGTGCATCAGCCCAGTCAGCAGCAGGCTGCCAAGAAACACCAGAAGAGGGATCAGCCAGTGCATAGTTCGCGATAGAGCTGCATTGTCGACGCCACCACCGCCTCCAGCGAGAATTCGGACTCGGCGATCGCCCGCCCGCGCCGCCCCATCGCCAGGCGCACCTCCCTGTCAGCGATCAGGCGCAACAGCGCCTCCGCCAGTGCCTCACTCTCCCCAGGCGGTACCAGCAAGCCATTCTCGCCATCACGCACGATCTCACGGCAGCCGGGGATATCGGTGGTGACGATCGCCCGTCCGCAGGCGGCGGCCTCGATCAGCACCTTCGGCACCCCTTCACCGTAACAGGAGGGAAGGCAGACCAGGTTAGCCTGGGCGAACACGCCAGGCATGTCGGTGCACCGCCCCCACCACTCGACCACTCCCTCCCTGTGCCAGCTCTCCAGCTGCGATTGCGGGATCGCCGCCGGATTACCTGAGTCGGATGCCCCAGCCAGAACGAATCGCGCTTGGGTGCCACGCTGATTCAACAGCCGGGCCGCCTCGACAAACTCCCCCACCCCCTTTGACCAAAGCATGCGTGAGGCGAGTATCAGCAGCGGCTTACCGTCCGGCTCGGGCCGGGGAGCAAACGCCTGCATATCGACCCCCGAGCCCTTGATCAGCACCTGCCTGTTGCGGGCAACGATGCCAGCTCGTTCTAGCTGTTCGCCGTCATCGGGATTCTGCACGATGACCCGGCTGTTGCGGTGCCCCAGGGCCAGCCTCAGGCCGCGCCCGACAACAAAGCGCAGCAGCCGAGCTTTCAGGCTCTGGTGGGAGTAGAGATAACCGAGCCCGGTAAGGGCATTGACCACCGCCGGCAGTCGCGCCAGGCGCGCCGCGATACCGCCATAGAAGACCGGCTTGATCGTCACATGGTGCACCAGATCCGGGCTGAGTCTGAGATAGAGGGCGAGCAGCGAGCGAAACGCAGCGATCTCGCCAAGTGGATTGAGGCCGCGACGGCTCATGCGGATCGGATGGTGCCGCATGCCCTGTTGGACGATCGTCTCCACCGCCGGACTCTCCGGAGTCGCCACATGCACCTGCCAGCCGGCATCCGCCATCGTCCGGGCCAGCGGCAAGCGATGGGAGAGGAAAAAATCCGCATCGTTGACCACATAGAGGATTTCTCTCACTGCCGGCATCCCGTTCAACCCCGCGACCGCAGCAATACGTCAAAGCTGGAGATCAGCAACTGCTGGTCCGGAATCTGCTGGAATGCTTGATTCAGCTTGGTTCGCGCCAGGGGCAGTGCATCCCAGCGCTCCTCCCCACACACTTCGACCGCAAACCCCGCCGCTTCGAAGCGTTTCAGCATCTCACCGTAGCGGATCCGGTTGGTGTAGAAGCCGGAGCTGGCGAAAAAATCGCTCTCCCACAAACGCTTGGAGAAGCGCAGGTTGTTGAGGCTGGCGGCCAGATGATCCTTCAGGTCAACCTGATGCGAGCAGAGTCCACCGGGGCGCAAGATGCGCCGGAACTCGGCCAGGGTCGGGTCGAACTCGGCCAACCGCACATGCTCCAGCACCGCCTGGGAGAAGATCAGGTCAATGCTGTCGGCCTCAATCTCATGCAGACTCTTCAGCCCTTCGGTCAGGTAACGAGCGCCACAGGCAGAGAGGATCGCATCCAGCGAGCCGGCCTGAGAGAGATCGGGTGGATTAAGTCCCTGCGCCTCCAGATATTCCGCCAACGCCCGATAGATCTGCGGGTCGGCGTCGGCAAAGGCTCCTACATCGACCAGCACCGCCTCTCCCCCATAGGCTGCGACGATCAGCGCCGTTGCAATCGAATCACCCGGCCCCAGCTCCAGCACGCGTGCACCTGCCACTCTGTCCGCCATACCGGCTTGGGTGAGATGGCGTTCGAAGACCTTCAGCGCATACTCTTGAGGCGCCATCCGGCCATGCTGAAAAATCCCCAGCCGGTGCCAGAGACGATAGGCCACTGGCAGTCGGCTGAGCAGGATTTTAATCACGATCTTCAGCCACCAGGGGACGGCTTGTTTGATGTTCATGCTGATTAGTACTCGATCAGTCGCTGAAACAGGCCGGCCAGTTTGGGCGCAGTCAGCGCGGTGCAGTAGTGTTGTTCAACTCGCCGGCGG
>NZ_AFOC01000130.1:0-7275 GCF_000224455.1 endosymbiont of Riftia pachyptila (vent Ph05) | reverse complement strand
CTGCGCACCACCTATCCGGGCAACCCGCAGATAGGGCGGCGCTGGTTCCGTCAGGCCAATCACAAGCTAAGTCGCCGTACCCCCCTGTCAGTGATGCTGGATGGCGAGAAGGGGATGGTCAGCGTGCTCTGTCACCTCGACTGCACCTTTGCCTGGGATATGAGTGGATCCCGCAACACCTCCTGTCGGACTCTCTGACGTACTTGGCTGGACGGTGTTAGGCGTGAGCCTCACGCCGCCGCAGCCAGACCTCCAGCCCCTGACTGTTGAGCTCGAGATCGAGAGCCAGCAGCGCCAGGCACTGCTCCTGCGGCAGTTGGCAGCCACGCCGCTGTAGTGCTTCCAGCGCCCAGCTTTCCAAGCCAGTGCGGATCTGCACCTGGCGATCCTCCTCGTTGGCTTGCAGCGCGATCTCAACAAATGTCTCCAGACCCTCCCGCAGCTGCGTCGCCAGCTGCTCCACCCCGGTGACCGCTCCGAAGTGAGTCAGGTAGATCACCTTGGGCCTGTAGCTCAGCAGCCGATCGAGGGTGGCGTTCCAGGCATCCGGGTCGAACTGCACCGGGGTGGTGGTGGGAAGCAGAAAGGCGCCGCTGTCTGTATCGAACTCCCGGTAGGAGAGACCGAAGGTGTCGCCGCTGAAGAAGCCATTGGTCTGGGAGTCGTGGATGCAGATATGGTGACGGGCGTGGCCAGGGGTGTCGAGACACTCCAGGCGGCGTCTGCCCAGCTCCAGGGTAAGTCCATCTTCAGCCTCGATCACCCGTTCCGCCGCCACCGGGATGATTTCGCCATAGAGACGCTCAAATTCCGCCTTGCCGTAGACCGCGATGGTGCCGGCGATCAGCTTGGCCGGATCGATCAGGTGGCGTGCGCCGAACGGATGCACCACCAACTGCGCATTTGGCAGCGCCCGCATCAGCGCCCCAGCGCCCCCCGCATGGTCAAGATGCACATGGGTGGGAATAACATACTTCACCGCCTCCCGCACCAGCCCGCGCTGCTCCAGCGCCTGCAGCAGCAGCGGCAGGGAGTGGCTGGTCCCGGTGTCGACAAAGGCCGCCTCACCTTGGGAGTCCAACAGATAACAGGCAGCCAGACCGGGACGCTGATACTCGGTGTCGATCCGGACGATCCCGCCAGGCAGGGTTTCGATCGGGGCAGGCTGCATCGCGGTCACCTGGGTCAAATCGGCATCAATCTCAGCGAGCCGCCGTCGGGATCAGCTTCTGAAACTTGCGTTTCACCTTCTCCGGGAAGAGCAGCAACCAGAACATCACAAACAGCACTAGGCCGCCGGCCAAGGCGCCATAGCCCATGGCACTGACCGGCGATTCCGGCATCGCCATTTTGATCCCCAGCAGGGTCAGCAAGTAGGGCAGAGCGCACAGTAGTGGCACCCCAAAGGCGCGGTGCAGATAGCGCCAGAGCGGGATCTGCAACACCCGGCTGGCATGGATCGGCACCAGGATACCATAGGCCAGCAGCTCAGGGACCAACACTATCCAGGCGGCCCGGTCAAGGCTCCAGCCGATCGAATTCAGTATCGGAATGCCGATCGACAGGGAGGCGACAAACGCCAGTGCAGCGCGCATTGCGATATAGCCGTGCTCGTTCATTCCCATCAGGAAGCGGAAGCTGGGTTGCTGTGAGATGGGGAGGAAGAAGCCGCAGCCGAGCAGCACTATCAACGGGATATTGACATAGTCACTGCCCATCCAGACCTGCATCAGCACATCGCCGAACACCACAAACGGGATCATCATGGTCAGCGCCAGAGCGGCGGCATACTTCGCCGCGGAGAACAGCAGATCCTGCAGCTCCTTGAGCTTGCCCGACTGCTGCACCGCACCCACCGTGGGCACCAGCACATGGGCGAACTTTTTCATAAAGGTCTCAACGTGGCGGATCAGCGAGAAGGGGCGGGCGAACACCGCCAGCGAAGCCGGTCCCAGATTGCTCAACAGGAAGATGTAGACGGTCTGGATCGAGAGGATCGGCACCAGATCGGTGATCAGGGTCTTGCCGCCAAAGTTGAACATGGTCCTGGCGTGTGCCATCGATGCCAGCTTGGGTGCGATGCGCATCTCCGGGCAGACTTTGAAGACCACCGTCACCCGGGTCAGCTCCGCCATCAGGGTGACGATGAAGTAGACCATCGCGATCTCCTTCAGGCCGCCACCCAGCTTCAGTGCGATGATCATGCAGATTACGTTGAGGGTGTAGAAACCCGAGGCGATGCCGTTCTGCAGCCCCCACTTGTGGTAGCCGGTGATCACCCCGCGCGAGGTCTGCAGCGCCAGCTCGAAGCTGAAGCCGAGGCCGAGAAACAGCACCACCCACTGTGCCTCCTCGGTGTGGCCGGCCAGCTTGTCGGCGAACTGGGTTGGTAGCAGGAAGTAGAGCCCGATGACGGCAGTGGCCACCAGCAGCGCCATGCAGACCTGGATAAAGGCCACCGTGGTGACCGCACCGCGCAGCTTGTCGAACTCGCCGGCGGCACGGTAGGTGCCCACATAGCGGGTTACCGAGGAGGTGAAGCCGAGACCGCTGATGCGCAGGTAGGAGACGATCGACCAGCCGAAGTCCCAGATGCCCAGCGCACTCTGGCCGATAGTGTCGTCGATGATGCGCGGCATGATGAAGCCGGCGATGATGAAGACCAGATGGCCGGCCCAGCTGACCAGCGTATTCTTTAGCAGCGACTGGCGTCCGGTGACGTCGCTGCCCTTTTGGGAGTTGGATTCGCTCATCGGCGGCGGGCCCTTCCTTAATTCGATTGCGGGGGGGAGTGAGTGCTTATTTAGGGCGCCTAATCATGCCCCCTGTACCGGGCAAAATCTATAATTGTGAACGGCTACAGAGAACCTGGTTCCAGTTTGGCGAGGAGAGCGTCAGATCACCGGGGTTTTGCTTGGCGCACCGACCTCTTCTCGCACCAGTTTTGGCACCAGATATCCTGGCAGTGCGGCCAGCAGCGCCTGGTAGATCTGCTGACTCTTTGCCGCCGGGAGCTCGAAATGGGCCGCGCCATCGACCCGGTCGAGCAGGTGCAGATAGTAGGGCATCACGCCAGCATCAAACAGCTGTTCGCTCAACTCCGCCAGCGTCTCCGCCGAGTCGTTCACCCCCCTGAGCAGCACCGACTGGTTGAGCAGGCGGATGCCTTGTTCGCTCAGCTGCTGCAGGCCATCGGCCACCGCTGCGCTGATCTCCCGTGGATGATTGGCGTGGATCACCATTACCGTCTGCAGTCGGGAAGCGGTGAGCAGGTGGGCGAGCGATTCGCTGATCCGCTCCGGCAGCACCACCGGCAGGCGGCTGTGCAGACGCAAACGCCGCAGATGGGGGATCGCTGCGAGGTCATCAAGCCAGCCGGCGAGACGCCGGTCGTCCAGCAGCAGCGGGTCGCCGCCGCTGAGGATCACCTCGCTGAGTGATTCGTCCCGGCGTAGATGCTCGAGGATCTGTCGCTGCTGGCGCGGTGTGGCTGAACCCTGCTGGTAGGGGTAGTGGCGGCGGAAGCAGTAGCGGCAGTTGATGGCACAGGCGCCAGTGGCGATCAATAGCGCTCGTCCCCGGTACTTCTGCAGCAGACCGGGCAGTGCCTCGGCCTGCAGATCGCCCACCGGATTGGTATCGAAGCCCGCTTGGTCCTGCAGCTCCTGGGCCAGTGGCAGCACCTGGCGCAGCAGCGGGTCGGCGGGGTCGCCCTTGCGCATCAGCGCCGCGTAGCCCAGCGGTACTCGTAGCGGGAAGGTTGTGGCGGCCTGCAGCGCCGCCGGCAGCAGGGCCGGGTCGAGTTGTAGGAACTCAAACAGCGCCTGGGGGTGGGTAAAGGCCCCGGCAAGGGCTGTCTGCCAGGGCGTACCCTGCAAAGATGGCGCACTCTCAGGTATGATGTGCGCCGCGATTTCAAAGTTATTCGAGGATGTCATGGCAACCTACAGCACCAATGAGTTCAAGGGCGGTTTGAAGATTATGATGGACGGGGATCCCTGTTCCATTATTGAAAACGAATTCGTCAAGCCAGGCAAAGGTCAGGCCTTCAACCGGGTCAAGATCCGTAACCTGAAGACCGGTCGGGTGCTGGAGAAGACCTTCAAATCGGGGGAGTCGGTGGAGGCCGCCGATGTGCACGAGACAGATATGCAGTACCTCTACACCGACGGTGATTTCTGGTACTTCATGGACCCCGAATCCTTCGAACAGGTCAATGCTGACAAGACAGCGGTGGCCGATTCGATCAAATGGCTCAAAGAGCAGGATATGTGCACCGTGACCCTGTGGAACGGTAACCCGATCATCGTCACGCCGCCCAACTTTGTCGTGCTGGAGGTGACCGATACCGACCCCGGCCTGAAGGGCGACACCTCCGGCAGCGGCGGCAAGCCGGCCACACTTTCAACCGGTGCGGTGGTGCGGGTGCCGCTGTTCGTGCAGATCGGTGATGTGATCAAGGTCAGCACTGTCTCCGGCGAATACCAGGGCCGCGCCAAAGAGGATTGATCGCCTCCATGAGCGCGACGCATGAGTGGCGCCCGTTCGCCTCGCTAGCAATGCTGCAGGCGCGCGCGGAGCTGCTCGCTGCGATCCGTGACTTCTTTCGACAGGCTGGGGTTCTCGAGGTGGAGACCCCGGTCTGTTCCCGCTTCGCTGTTACCGATCTGGCCATCGAGAGCCTTACCAGTCGCTACACTGGACCGGGCGCCCCGGCGGGGCTCGGGCTGTTCCTGCATACTTCTCCTGAATTCCCTATGAAGCGGCTGCTCGCCGCCGGCAGCGGACCGATCTACGAGATCTGCAAGGTGTTTCGTGATGGCGAGCTGGGGCGACGCCACAACCCGGAGTTCACCCTGCTGGAGTGGTACCGGCCCGGCTTCGATCACCGGCAGCTGATGGGTGAGGTGGCCGAGCTGGTCAACCGGCTGCTGCCCGAACCAAGACCTGTAGAGCGACTCGCTTACGCAGAGGCCTTTCACCGCCATCTGGGGATCGATATCCAGGCTTTCGATGCGACTGGTCTGCAGCAGGTTGCGCAGCGTGAACAGATTTCCGGCGCAGAGTCGCTGCAGCTCGACTGGGACGGCTGGCTCGACCTGCTGCTGAGCCATGCCATTGAACCGCACCTGGGGCGCGGTACTCTCTGTTTTCTGTACGACTACCCGGCCAGCCAGGCGGCTTTGGCGAGAGTGCGGCCTGGTAATCCCCCCGTGGCGGAGCGTTTCGAGCTCTATCTGGAGGGGATGGAGATCGCCAATGGTTTTCACGAATTGAGCGATGCTGATGAGCAACGGCGGCGGTTTGAGGTGGATAATCAGAACCGCCGCGCTGCCGGACTGGTAGAACCACCGATGGATGAGTATCTGCTCGCTGCGCTGCAGGCCGGGCTGCCTGACTGCGCCGGCGTGGCGCTGGGCATCGACCGGTTGCTGATGCAGGTCAGCGGCGCCGAGCAGATCCGGCAGGTGCTCGCCTTCCCCTTTGAACGGGCCTGATCTGGCTGCCCGCACACTCTTTCTATACTTTGGTTGAAGAAGAGACTCGTTCTCGGTTGATCCACATAGGAAGGTGTGATGCGACACCATCTGCCTGTTGTCTGCCTCTGCTGCGCGCTGTTGAGTGTTGGTGGTGCGTTTGCCGATCTGTCAGCCCCGCCAGGGAGGGAGGTGGCTGCCGGGGGTGAGAACTCGCAGCCGCTGCCACCTCTGCTGCTCACTTTGGTCAGTGGGTTGCCCAACTGGAGCCATCTGGCCGATTTTTACCAGGCCAGAGAGGGCCGGCCAGTGTGGCATCAGCATGAGCGGCTCAATCCTTGGGGGCTGGTGCTGCTGGAGTGGATCGAGAATGCATCGACTGAAGGGCTCAACCCGGTGGAGTACCATCTGTCGACCCTGCAGCAGCTGGGTCATCGTCTCGACACGCCCGCGATCCTGTTGCGGGAGTTAGTGTTTACGGATGCCTTCCTGAAGCTGGCGCGGGATCTCAACAGCGGGCGTTTCAATGCGGCCCGGCTCGATCCGGCCTGGCACCATCCGGCTGAGAGCTTCGAGCCGTTGGACTATCTGCAGCAGCAGCTGAAAGCGGGGCAGCCGGAGCAGCTGTTTTCCTCGCTGCTACCCACCACCCCCGGCTATCTGCGTCTGAAACAGGCGCTCGACCGCTACCAGGGGATCGAACAGCAGGGAGGTTGGCCCGGCCTGGAAGGCGAACTGCTGTTGCATCTGGGGATGCGCCATCCCGATGTGGTACTGCTGCGGCAGCGGTTGCGGTTCGAGGAGCCGGCTGCCGTGGAAGAGGCTGATGATCCTGAATATTTCGATGCGCCGCTGCTGCTCGCCATCAAACGCTTTCAGCAGCGCCACGGCCTGCTGGATGATGGTCTGGTGGGGCCGCAGACTCGCGCCGCTCTTAACCAACCGGTGGCGCAGCGCATCCTGCAGTTGCGTGCCAACCTGGAGCGCTGGCGCTGGCTGCCGCGCCAGCTCGACAATCCGCACCTGCTGGTCAATACCGCCGGTTTTGAACTGACCTTGATGGTGGATGGTCAGCCACAGCTGCAAAGCCGCTCGATCAACGGTCGCCTCAGTCGTCAGACCCCCTCCTTCCAGGGGCGCATCACACAGTTGATCGTCAATCCTGCCTGGACCGTGCCACGACGCATCGCGGTGGAGGATCTGCTGCCGAAACAGCAGCAGGATGCCGACTATCTGGAGCGTAGGGGCTTCCAGGTGCTACAGCGCGTGCAGGGTGAGTGGCGGGAGGTCGACCCCTGGTTGGTGGAGTGGCAGCGCTTCGACAAGAACAACTTCCCCTATGTGCTGCGCCAGTTTCCTGGGGAGAACAACAGCCTGGGGCGGATCAAGTTCCAGATGCCCAACCCCTACGCGATCTATCTGCACGACACCCCGGCTGTTGGCCTGTTCGATAAGCCGCGTCGCGCCTTCAGCTCTGGTTGTGTGCGGGTGGAGAAGGCGCGGCAGCTGGCCGGGTTGCTGCTGCAGAACGAGAATGCCCCGCAGCACAATCTGCTGCTGGATATTGAATCTGGAGAGACCCGCATCCAACCGTTGTCACAGCCACTGACGGTCTATCTCACCTACTTCACCAGCTGGGTGGACGAAGCGGGCAGGGTGCAGTTTCGTCCCGATATCTATGCAAGGAACGGGCTGTTGCTGAGGCTGTTGCAACACACCGACCAGATTGCCAGAGATGGACGCTCAACCCGGCAGCTGGCAGAGGCAGATTGATCCTCGCTGACTTATCGACTCCTCA
>NZ_AFOC01000131.1:0-7254 GCF_000224455.1 endosymbiont of Riftia pachyptila (vent Ph05) | reverse complement strand
ATGAGGAGATCACCACACTCAATCAGGAGTTGGCCGAACGTGAAAACAGTATCTCCAATTTGAATCAGGCCGTAACTGAGCGTGATGAGGAGATCACCACCCTCAATCAGAACTTGGTCGAACGTGAAGGGAGTATCGCCAATTTGAATCAGACCGTAACTGAGCGAGAGGAAGAGATTAGCACCTTGAACCAAGGTTTAGCCGAGCGTGAGGGACATATCTCAGATTTGAATCAGACTTATACTGAGCAGGAGGAGAAGATTAATGACCTCAACAAGAGGATGGTCGAGCGTGATGCTGTAATTGCATCATTGCAGATGGCTCTAAAAGAGAGAGACCAATCTATAGTTGCTCGAGATTATGCTATCAATGAATACAAAAAATCCACATCATGGCGAGTGACGCGCCCGCTTAGATATCTTAAGTATAAGTACTTGTTCGCTATTAAGATAGAAAAATCTCTGATTAACGCGCTTGTGAATGTGCCAGTAGCTATACGGCAGTGGGGATTTGATGGGTTGTATCTCCGGATTTCGAGAAGATTTCGCGAAGGCGGCTTCCGTATGCTCTTGGGGCGCTCTAACGCCTTCGCACTAGAAATGACGCAACACTCTTCCAATATTCGAGTGGTGGATGAATTCCGAAAGAATAACGGTGCAGCGGCAGAAGTACATCATAGAGATGATCATCTTGAATTAAGTCATGCTGTCGTTGAAACATCATCGAATTCTCGTAAAATCGCGTACATCATTAATGAGCATGATTTGATGACTCAACTTTACAGAGTCATCAATTATTCAGAAGCATTGGTGGAGCTTGGATATGAATGCCAGGTTATCCGCGATAGCGAACTCACTGATAATACTAAGATAAATGCAGATATTTTAGTTCTCAATCGCATTGTTTGGTCACCCAATATTGATGTGCTGATCAATCAATTTAAAAATGACGGGCGGCCAGTTATTTTTGATATAGACGACTTTGTGTTCGATTCGTCTCAGATTTCACTTCTCCGAGCTACTAATGGCTATGGTGACGAAGATTTACAACGAACCCTTTCCTTCATGGAGGGCGTTGCTAAAACCATGAAAATGTCTGATGTTGTTACTGCTTCAACTTTTGCCCTCATGGAGAGAGTGGAGAAACTGGGAATACCATCCTATGTTCTGCCGAACAACATTGGGAAGAATCAAATTGATCTCGCTGAAAATATCAAGATATGTAGGCAGGCGGAATCGTCGTCCTTGAGTAAAATAATCCGCATAGGATACTTCAGTGGCACGAAAACGCACGAAGAGGACTTTGCTGAATGTGCGGAGGCCCTGCGAGCTACACTTTTGGAGTGCCCTGATGTTGAACTTTTGATCGTAGGACACCTTGATCTGCCTTCTAGTTTCAATGAATACGAAAACCGTATTAGCAGAAAGCCATTGATGATTTATGAGGATATGCTCAGAGAGATGGCTACTGTTGATATCAATCTCGCACCACTTGAGCTAAACAATACCTTTACTGATTGTAAAAGCGAGCTAAAAATATTTGAAGCTGCACTCTTTGGGATTCCTACGATTGCTTCTTCAACTACGACATTTGCAGCGACGATTGCGCACGGTAGGACGGGGTTCTTGGCTGCAGATCAAGAAGAATGGCATAAAGCACTTATTCAGCTTGTAAGAGACCGGGAACTTCGCCTTCAACTTGGCGAAGCTGCCCATGATGAAATTGCTGCTCGTTACTCTATTCGAACTGCTGTCTGGGAAGCAAAAGCAATCTACGATGCAGCATTTTCCAAATCGTTACGCCGAAAGCCTGAACCTCAAGCAGCATCATTAACGTTGGAAAGTCGGCCATTGATTACTATTGTGTCGGTGCTCTATCGCAAAGCGCGTGAGGTCCGGTATTTTCTTGAAGCTCTCAGACGCCAAGACTTTTCCGGAAGATTCGAAGTAATATTAGTTGATGACATGTCTCCTGATGACTCTGTCGCTGTTGTAAATGACTTTAAAAAATGGATGGGGAATACAGCTGATGCAAAGCGGATAGTTGATATCCGGATTCTGAGCAATGGGAGCAACATAGGGAATTGCGGTAGTCGCAACAAGGCTATAAAAGAGGCTTGTGGCGACATCATTATTGTTGTCGATGCGGATTGCATGTTTAACCGTTCTTTTCTTTCTTCTCACTACAGTGCGTATTTGAAGGGTGATTGTGATGTCTCTATTGGTCCGATAAATATCGAAACGAATGAGAAGGCACCATTTTCAGTTCTTGGGCAACATGAGGCCTCGCCCTCTTTTGCGGAAACTGAAAATCTACAGCAAGACCCAGTAAACTCAGCGAGCTTTGTTAATTGTATTACACGGAATTTTTCAATCCGGCGCGCATTCTTGAATGAGGTTCTTCAGGCCCCTCTGTTTGATGAAGTGTTCAGCTATTCTTCTGATCCTCTCTCCGGCTTTGGTTGGGAGGATGTTGAAATGGGCTATCGTTTATATGTGTCTGGCGCCCGTATCAAGTATTTGCCGGACACAGTTTCTATTCACGTTTCCCATGAGTCATCTGCAAATGAATCTGAAAAGCCGCTACGTTCCCTGCGAAATTTCCGTAGGCTCTTCGAAAAACATCCGGACATTCTGACAGCGTCTCGACAATGGAGTACAAAAACCTACGATGCCATTCTTGGGTGGTCGCGATCTGTTGGCTCTAACCTAGATGAGAACGCTGACTATCTGTGGTTACAGAAGCGCTTTCGTCGTTATGAGCAGGCCCCCATCTTCGTTGATAGATCACGGAAGCTGCGAATTCTGACATATCGCTGGCATGTTCCACATCAGTATGAGTTATATAAAACTGGCCATGATTTTACGCTGGTAACTGGCGCTGGTACTGGATTATGTGAGCATTGGGAGTATGGAAAGCGGCCTATGCCAGCCAATTGCCGTATGCTGCCTGCTGAACAAGTTGATGTTAGTGATTTTGACTTGGCTGTGCTGCATTTTGATGAAAGCGCTTTGCGACCAGATCTCTGCAATGGTCTTGTGCCATCGGATTGGGGAGAAACTCTACGCTGGTTTATCCATAATGTTGATCTTCCGAAGGTGGCAATTTGTCACGGAACACCGCAATTTGTCGGTCAGTATGATAGTAATTATGTTGCTTCTGATTTAGGGCAAATATTGGACGATGAACGAATGTCCTTGGTAAATTTACTTGGTGATATCCCGGTAGTTTGTAATAGTCATCAAGCAGAATCAGAATGGGGCTTTCAAAATAGCAGAACAATCTGGCATGGATTTGCTCCAGACGAGTTTCCTCCGGCTCGTTGTGATGGAGATGTTTTAGTTATGCAAAGGGATGCACTGCGAAATCGACCTCATTATAACGGGCTATTTGTTTATGAAGATGTTAAGAAGATTTTGGATGAAAGGGTCAATCTAGAATGCCTTCGAACACCTGATCCGGGAAATCGATATGGGGTGGGAACCAATGACTGGGCCATCGCAAAGTACCAGAATTATGTTCGTGAGTTGGGCCGTTACAGCGTTTACTTTAATCCGACAGTTCGCTCTCCAATGCCACGAGCGCGTGGAGAAGCTATGATGGCTGGATTAGTCTCAGTATCGCTACGAAATCATGACGTGGATCTGTTTATCAAGAATGGTGTTAATGGGTTTTATGCAGATTCAAGCGAAGAGCTTGCGGAGCAAATTCATTGGCTCTCAGAGAGGCCTAGTGCAAGGAAAAAAATAGCTCTGGCATCACGCAATACTGCGATGGATATCTTCAACCAAGACCGATATTTGTCTTCCTGGAGCCAACTCATTAATGAGATAGCTGCGGGCAAAGGGAACTGATTATGTGTGGATATGCAGGTATTATCTGGAAAAATGGCAAAACACCAGAAGAAGTTTCATCTTTCCTTACATGCATGGATACCATGTTACACCATCGTGGACCTGACGATGGGGGAAGTTATGTTGGCAAGGGATTTGCGGTTGCTCATAGAAGGCTGTCAATAATTGACATTGGACATGGCCATCAGCCAATGTTGTCGAATGATGGTAGGGTCGGAATAGCATATAACGGTGAGATTTATAATTTTATCGAGATAAAAAACGAGCTAGAACAACAGGGGCATAAGTTTCAAACAGACTGTGATACGGAAGTTTTTCTTGCTCTTTTTATGCAGGAAGGTGAAGCATCATTTGAAAAATTGGATGGGATGTTCACTGCCTTTATATGGGATTTTCGTGCTAGTAGTGATGGGAGGTTTTACCTTGTCAGAGATCATCTAGGTGTAAAGCCTTTGTATCTCTATGAAGATGAAAAAAGATTTGTATTTAGTAGTGAATTGTTGCCTTTGCTAAAGATTGATGGCTTGGATCTTTCCCCGGATGCAAACGGTTTGGCGTCATACCTTACGTATCGATATACTCAAGCGCCCTATACACTTTTCAAAAACATTAGGCGAGTGGAGGCTGGAAATTATATAAAAATTTATCAGGGACGAGACTCTACATGGAGGTTTTGGGATTTACCGCTGAATGAAAATAGCTGCGAATTAAGTGCTGATGAAGCGGCAGTAGAATTGAAGAGATTGCTTCGTGAGTCAGTTAAACAGAAACAGATGTCCGATGTCCCAGTAGGGCTTCTTCTAAGTGGTGGTTTGGATTCAAGTGCGATTGCATCTCTGTGTGCAGATATAGGCGTTTCCTTGACCTCGTTCAATATCGGATTCCCTGATTTGAATGAATTTTCTTATTCGCAAGCTGTGTCTGAGAGATTTAGTTTACCCCACTTCGCTATTGAGACATCCCCGGAGGAGATTGCTGCGCGGTTTGAACGTGTTGTTACGGCGATGGATGAGCCCATCGCCGATCCTGCGTGTTTTCCTCTTCATATTCTTTGCGACTATATAAAAGAGCAAGTTACTGTTGTTTTGTCTGGTGAGGGTAGTGATGAGATGCTTGGTGGCTATCAGCAATACAAGCATGTATTGGGGGCTCCTCCATCGTCTCAGCGGAAAGAATTTAATCATTTTCTGGACTTTAGTTGGTATTTTAGGCAGCGTGCAGCACGTGTTATACAGGGGGTACCGCCTTCGCGATTATGCCTTCAGAGGATATATTTTGAGGAAAGATCGTTGTTGAGCGGTATGCTCGCGTATGACCTTAAAACATGGCTTCCTGAGAACCTTATGGCCAAGGCGGATAAGATACTCATGTCTCATTCCTTGGAAGGTCGTTTCCCTTTCTTATCTCCAAAAATCATTGAATTCGTATCGGGTCTTCCTGATGATTACAAGCTTGATTCCAATGATGGAAAAATCGTTCTTAGGAGGGCTTTTGAACGGGATCTTCCTAAGGAAGTTCTGACTCGGCCAAAGATGGGGTTTTCAGTGCCTGTGGGTGATCTGGTGTTGGAAATGCGGGACAGATTATACGATTTGCTCGATTCAGGGAGAAATGGAGTGTTCTCTAATTTGCTTGATTGCAATGCAATTAGAGAAGATTTTGATGATCATTTTTCTGGCCGTAACGAGCAGCCGCTGTGGTTGTGGACGCTGTTTGTGATTTTACAATGGCAGGATATAGCTTTTGCTAATTAATATGTGGACTTCAAGCGGCCTATTAGATGCCTGCCGCATATGCTGGGCAGTCACTCCAAAGGCTTCCTTTCTCATGCCGCTAAGATGATTATGGCGCCTTTTTTATTGTAGGGCACCTTGGTGTATTCGCGCTGAACGCACATCATCGCATGTCAGTAGGTTTTCCTTCTAACTTCCCTTTTGAGTATTTTGATGCGGTTAGTATGTGAATTCTCCGTACCTTGCAAACTATGGTTACGCACAAAGTAGAAAATCTAGGTGCGGCTCATAGTGTGGCCGCTTTGATTGTTAACTGGAATTGCTGGGAGCATCTGTTCAATTGTATCGCTGCACTGGAGAAGCAGATAATTCCATTTCGCAATATTGTGGTTATTGACAATGCGAGTGAAATAGGGGCGGACGCAATTATTGATGACCTGGCAGTTCAGGTCGACTTTATTCAACTGCCAACCAATCAGGGTTTCGCGAGCGGCAATAATGTCGCTCTGAAGCACTTGGATGATTGTGATTTCGTTGCGCTTGTTAACCCAGATGCTTACCTCGCGCCGGACTGGCTGCAGCAGATGTTGGCCGCAACAGAACGCCATCCCGATGCCGCCTCGTTCGCCTCCTGTCTGGTGGTGGCAGACAAGCGGGATACCTGGGATGGTTTGGGTGATGTTTACCACATGAGCGGCCAGGTCTGGCGCGATGCTCACGGCCAACTGCGCTCATCCCGTCCTGCTGAAGAGCGGGAGATATTCAGCCCCTGTGCTGCCGCTGCGCTCTATCGAACTGAAACTCTGCTGCAGGTGGGGCTGTTCGATGAGGATTTCTTCTGCTACGTCGAGGATGTGGATCTGGGATTCCGCTTCAGACTTGCGGGCTACCATTGTATGCTAGTGCCCGATGCTGTGGCCCTACACGTGGGCTCGGCCACTACGGGGGGGAAGCGCAGTGATTTTGCCGTCTATCATGGGCACCGCAATCTTCTCTGGGCGTTTGTTAAGAATATGCCTGGCTATCTCTTCTGGCTCTTACTCCCTCTGCATCTAGCCATGAATCTTATGGCGATCGTCGTGTTTGCCCTGCGCGGGCAGGGGCGGTTGGTTCTACGCGCAAAGTGGGATGCCATCAAGGGGGTGCCCATGATGTGGCGCAAGCGCAGAGAGATTCAGGCGGCTCGGGTTGCCTCCATCAAAGATATCTGGCATGCCCTGGATAAACGTATACTCCCCCTGCGCTGAATCATGGAAAAACAGGTGTCAGGTAGGATAGCGGAAAGCGATGGCATGGGGGTGCCGCCAGTCTCGCTGATCATTGTGAATCATGATGCCGGCCCCATGCTGGCCGATTGCATCGCCTCGAGCCTGGACCAGGCAGAGGAGATCATTGTCGTTGATAATGCCTCTTCGGATAATAGTCTTGCGCTGCTGGAGGCCCGTTTTCCCGCTGAAAGCCATATCCATCTGATCCGAAATCGAACCAACCTGGGGTTTGCTGCTGCTTGTAATATCGGCCTTGAGCGAGCTCGTGGGGACTACCTGATGTTTTTAAACCCCGATTGCCTGCTGGAGCTTGGCTGTGTGGCCCGGTTGGTGAGCGCTCATAAGTCCTACACGGATACTGGTATGGTCGGGGGTTTGCTGCTGAATCCGAGTGGCACT
>NZ_AFOC01000132.1:0-7087 GCF_000224455.1 endosymbiont of Riftia pachyptila (vent Ph05) | reverse complement strand
TTGGGCACAAGATACGCGCTCATGACTTGATCAGAGGCTCCTTAGCTCCCTACCAATCAGCCAATGGAAGCCAGATGCCAAAATTGATCGCCATCGTCGAGGATGAGCCGGCCATCCGCGACAACTACACCGACTACCTCACGCGCCAGGGCTATCGGGTCAATGGCTATGCCTCCCGTCAGGCCGCTTCCAGCGCCTTTGGCAGACAGCTGCCCGACCTGGTGATTCTAGATATCGGCCTGCAGGACGAGCCGGACGCCGGCTTTGAGCTCTGCCGGGAGCTGCGCAGCCGCTCCGCCAATCTACCGATCATCTTCCTCACCGCCCGTGACGACGAGTTCGACACGGTCTCGGGACTGCGCCTGGGCGCCGACGACTACCTCACCAAGTCGATCAGCCTGCCGCAGATCGCGGCGCGCATCGCCGCCCTGTTTCGCCGTCTCGACGCCCTGCAGACTCAACAGAGTAGCGACAACATCCTCACCCCGGGGTCGCTGCGTCTCGATCTCGACCGGCTCACCGCCCACTGGCGCGAGCAGCCGGTGGAGCTGACCCTCACCGAATTCTGGATGGTGCATGCGCTGGCCCGTCACCCCGGCCACGTGCGCAGCCGCGATCAGCTGATGGAGGAGGCCAACATCCTGGTGGACGCGGCCAGCGTCAGCACCCACATCAAGCGCATCCGCCAGAAGTTCCAGCAGCTCGACGCCGGGTTCAGCGCCATCGATGCAGTCTACGGCGCAGGCTACCGCTGGCTCGAGAATGGGCAGAGTTGATGCCTCCGCTACGCCGGCGCCGCTTCCGCGAAAGCCTCCGCTTCAAGCTACTGCTGGTCTCGCTCTCACTGCTGGCGATCCCATTGGCAGGCTATCGCTACCTGGTCGAGACCGAGCAGTTTCTGCGCAGCGCCAGTGAACAGAATCTGCAGCAGAAGGCCGAATTGATCGCCCAGCTGCTGGCCACCCAACAGGAGCCTGCATTTCGCAGCAGCTTTAGCGAGGCACCAGCGATCTTCGTCCACCCGCTCGCCCAGCCGATCGATCTGGACGGTTACGGTGAGGAGTGGCAGCCGCTGCTGGACCAGGCGCACAGCTACAGCACCGGCAGACTCAGCTTTCGTCTGCTCAGCGGCATTCATGCTGAGCAGCTGCTGCTGTTCCTACAGATCCGTGATTCGACGATCCGCTACGCGCCGGCAAACGACCTGCTGAGTCCGGCAGCGGATCACCTGCTCCTGCAACTGCGCTCGGAGACGGGGGTGCTGCGGCGTTATCGCATCGCCACCTCGGCTCCCGGCTGGTTTCAAGCCAACCCGCAACAGCAGGCGGGGCCGCCGATCCGCGGCGAGTGGCAGGAATCACCTGACGGCTACAATCTGGAGCTGGGCTTTCCCGTAGAGTTGGCGCGGGGTGGGCTCTCCGTCACCGTCTTCGATCAGGCGGCGCAGCAGCCCCCTGTCGTCGCCTCAAGCTCAGGGTTGGATAATGATGCCCTTCTGGCACGGCTGGTGCTGCCGCTGGCTGCGGTAGAGTCTCTGTTACAGGGGGTGGTTAGTGACGGTGAACGCATCCAGGTCGTGGATCGCCAACAGATGATCGTGGCCAGAAGCGGCAACCTAAGCCCACCCCACTGGCTCAAACCGGCCTCCTCCTTCGAGCAGCTGCTGCGTCGCCTGCTGCCGCGCCCGGCGGGAATCTTCCAGACGCCGCATCAGCATGCCGGACGCCTCGACGCAGCGGCGATCCACCGCGCCCTGCAGGGGGAGAGCACGGTCAGCCTCCAGCAGAGCCATTTCGAGTCGGCGATCACCCTCTCTGCCGGCGTACCGATCCGCGCCACCGACGGCACTCTGCTCGGCGCCCTGCTGATCGAAAAGAGCAGCCATGAAATCCTCAGCCTGCAGCAACGTGCCTTCGCCCGGATCCTCTCCACCGGGTCAGTTCTACTACTACTCTCGGTGCTGGCCCTGCTTGGCTACGCCGGTCGCCTTACAGGCCGGATTCAGCGCCTCAATCGCAGCGTGGAGGCGGCGGTCAGCCCCGATGGACGCATCCTCTCCAACCTCCCTGCGGTCTCCGAGCGGGACGAGATCGGTGAACTCAGTCGCAGCTTTGGCCGGGTATTGCGACGCCTCAGCGAATACAACCGCTATCTGGAGTCGATGGCGTCACGACTTGCCCATGAGTTCCGTACACCGCTGACCATGGTGCAGTCCTCCCTGGAGAATCTAGCCAGTGACCCGGACCCGCAGGCGCAAAGCCGTTACCTGGAACGCGCCACGGAGGGTAGCCGGCGGCTCAGCCTGATCCTGCAGCGGATGCGCGAAGCGACCCGCCTGGAGCAGAGCCTGCAGCAGGCGGAGCGGGAGCCGCTGCAGTTGGAGTCGCTGCTGCAGACCATGCTGGAGGGGTATCGGGTCAGCTTTCCCGATGTTCGATTCGAGTTGCAGACAGCGCGGCTGGCGCCGATCGACGCCGCACCCGAGCTGATCGCACAGGCTCTCGACAAGCTGGTCAGCAACGCCATCGATTTTCACCAGGAGCAGACGCCAATTCGCCTGCAGCTGACTCCATTGCCGGAGCACAGTCGGCAGCGGCTATCTGTGATCAACCAGGGCCCTACCCTGCCAGAGACCATGACCAGCCACCTCTTTGACTCGATGGTGAGTCTGCGAGGAGATCGGGACAGCGGCTCACATCTGGGCCTGGGACTCTATCTGGTGCGGCTGATCGCCGAGTTTCACCAGGGCCACGTCTATGCTGAAAACCTGCCAGACGGCAGTGGCGTGGTGATCGGCATGGAGTTTCCCTCAACTACTAACAAGGATTAAGGCCGCAGCCGAGCATGTCGCGCCTCCAGCGGTAGCTCCGCCAAGGCTTCGCAAGCGGCATAAAAGCGTTCTAAATCTCCACTCTGTTGCCGATAGAGTGCCTCCAACCCGGGCACCAGCGACTCGTAGGTGGCCAGCGATGCTAGCAGAGCGTTGTTGAGTGGACGTCGGAACCAATGGTCAAAGCCACTGTAACCGCCCCACTCCGCCTTCAAGGCCTGATAGCGCCGCCGCAACTGGTCGAACAGCGCCTGTTTGCGCTGGCGCATCTGGGATGCTGGCAACCCTTCAGCATAGAGCACTGCGAGGGATGCCCGACTCTGTAACAGTAGCTGAGTGAACTGGCTGCTACGGCTACGCTGTCGATGCCACTGCTCAAGTTTTTCCGGAGCCTCCTGCTCTAGCCAGGCTTGCACGCCGATACGTGCCAGCTGTGTGGCAAACGCCTCATTGAAGGCGCTGTCGCCCTGCACATAGAGCTTTTGATGGGCCAGCTCGTGGAAGATCAACGCCGCCAGGCGCGGCTCCGACCAGCGGATCACGCTGCTGGTGATCGGGTCATCGAACCATCCCAGCGTCGAATAGGCGGGCACCGGGTTGACCACCTGGTCGTAACCCTGGGCAGCAAGCTGCTCGCCGTGGGCCTCCGCATCTCGCTTGTCGAAATAGCCGCGATAGGCGGCACAGCCCACTACCGGATAGCACCAGCTGATCGGCTTCACCGAGAACTCTGGAGTCGCCACCAGGCTCCAAACCACCGCCTCCCGCTGCAGCTCCGCGTAGCTGAGGTAACTGTCGTTGTCCGGCAGCGCCAGCTGCTGACTGGCAAACTCACGAATCGCCACGACCCGCCGCAGCCGCTGCTTAAGCTCGGGGTCGATGGCATTGTCCAGCAATAACGACTCGATCGGGCGACGTTTCTGCAGCAGATCGAGCTGGCCGTTGATCGACTGGGCGTAGTAGCCGAGCATTTCACAGCCACTGAGCAGCGGCAGAAAAAGTAGCAGACAGATGAGCGACAAGGTGTACTCAGCTCTGGTCTGTGGTGAGTGCATCACGCAGCCTCTCGATTATGCGGCAGCACACTATCTGCATCGGCATTCATCACTGGCACCAAGAATCAACCAAAACCCCACTAATCAGACTTGAAAATGCGCCTGCTGTCACACCCCGTACCACTGCGTTCGTATCATCCTCCGGTTCCTGCCTCGTCTGCCGAGTAAGGTTTTATTGGGATTAATGATTCAATAAAACCTGATTCTTGTCATATCGCACATCAGGGAAAACCCTTATAGTGATTGATATATTATCATTTACTGATATACTGACTCAGCCATCAGACAGGGGGGGGCTTGAACGTTGAAGCAACTGCGCATTCTCGTCGGACTTATCCTTATCACGCAAGTTCTTCCTGCCTTTGCCGGTTCGGAAGGCATTCCCGCCACAGAGGACTGGGCACAGGTTTCTGCTGAGGCACAAGCGGCCCAGTCTCCGATTATCTTGGTTTTCACAGCTGAAGCTTGTAGCTACTGCGAGCAGCTCGCACATGATGTACTCATTCCGCTGCAGGCATCAGACGAGCAAAACAAACCCATTATCAAGGCCTTCGACATCAGCACAGGCAACAAAATCATCGATTTTGACGGCAGCAAGGTCCGGGGCCGCAATTTCATCTCCCGTTACACGNCTTCGCCACACCGACCGTGGTTATCCTCGACTCACAGGGGAAACAGCTGGCGGCCCCCATTGTTGGCTACAATTCGAAGGATGAATACCTGATCCTGCTGAACAACGCGATCGACTCATCCCGCACCGCTATGCAGGATATCGAGCTGCCGGAAAAAGTGCTCGCTGGTACTCAGTAACCGGCTTTCGGGCAGACCCCCTGATCATTTCACAAGACAAACTGTCATATCAGAGATGTGGTAGGCACTCGACCACCGGTTTTGGCTATACTTCCGCTCCTGCTTTTCGACTTGATGGAGCGACTCGTGCGAAGATTGATCCTAGCTGTATTACTTAACCTCTCTCTACTGGCCGTCGCTCAGGCATCCCCCGACAAAGTGCATTCCACCATTGTTTTCACCGACAATCTGCAAAAGGATGCCGCCCTCTCCAAACGCCTAAATGCACCCATCCTGCTGGTGGTTTCCCAGGAGCACTGCCCTTTCTGTGATCTGTTGAAGCGGGAGGTGCTCAACCCGATGGCCTTGAGTGGGGACTATCGAGACAAGGTGGTGATGCGCGAGATCCTGATCGACCTGGGGGAGACCCTGATCAACTTTGAGGGCAAGTCAGAGGATGCCGCCGAATTTGCTCATCGCTATGATGTCTACCTCACCCCGACCCTGCTGTTTCTCGACCCCCACGGCAATGAACTCAGCAAACGCATCGTTGGCGTCAACACAGTGGAGCTCTTCTACTTCTACCTAACCAGCGCCATCGACAGCGCCCGGGAGAAGATGCAATAACTGCCTCGGTTCGGCTACAGACGACCTCGCAGATCGAGTAGGCCGAACCCGCGCATTCGGTTCTTCATCTGCTTGGTAAAACCGATCACCTTGAACCGCTCTCCCATCTCCGACGGCAGTGTCAGTTTTTTCACGCCCTGAACCCGCGCCATGTGGGCAGCAATATCGTCGGGATCTGATCCGGCGAGCAGCTCGTCCAGACCACTTGCCATGAGAAAATGGGCCTGAGTAGTGTAGCCCGCCAACGCAAATCCGGCCTGCTCCGCCGCCTCCGCCACAGCCGTAAAGTCCACCTGCGCGGTGATATCCTGCAACCCAGGCCAACGATAGGGATCGGCGTGGGCGCGATGACGATAGTGACACATCAGGGTGCCTTCGCTGCGTTGTGGATGGTAATACTCACTGCGTGGATAGCCGTAGTCTATGAGTAACACTGCGCCCCGCTCGAATGCTCCGCCGAGGGCAGCAAACCAGGGGCCCAATCGCAGATTCAGCTCCGACACATATCCACCGCTACCCACCGGCAGTCCCGCCAACCGTCGCTTGACCTGTTCGCTGAAACCTACTGTCTCGGGCCTGGCAAAGTGATCGCGAAATCCTTCCTCCTGCCAGACAACAAAGCCCTCCTCTATCCCCGCCTCTGAATGACGGAAACGGCTGGCAGGCATCGCGTCTAACAGTTCGTTGGCCAGCACAAAGCCTTCGAATCGAGACGGCATCTGACTCAGCCAGCTCACCCGCTCCAGCAGCTGGGGCACCCGCTCCCGCAGGATTTGTCGCTGACGCTGCTGCAGCTCCGGGCTCAGCTCCAGAATCAGATAGCGGTTTGGCAATTGTCCCAACCGTTCCAGCTCTGCCAGTAGATCCACAGCCAAAACGCCGGAGCCTGCACCAAACTCCAGAATATCGCCCTGTGGCAGCTCACCCAGCAGCTCTGCCGCCTGGTGTGCGATGCACTGGGCAAACAGGGGCGAGACCTCCGGTGCGGTAACAAAATCCCCTGCCTCACCAAACTTGCGACTGCCCGCCACGTAGTAACCCAATCCCGGGGCATAGAGCGCCAGTTCCATAAAATGGTCGAAGGAAATCCGCCCGCCTGCCGCCTCGATCTCATAACGAATCCTTGTCTGCAACTGCTCACTGAGTTCTAGGGCGGCAGGATCGGGAGGGGGCAGATCAGAGACCGGAGCTCTTCCGGGGAGGCGAAATGAAGCGGACATGAATTCAGAATCCTAGAGCAATGCGATATGGTAGGGCCGACATTCAATCATGGAGTATTGGCATGACGCAAAATGGATCGTCCCTAGCAGGCAAAGCGGGACTGATCACCGGCGGTGTCCACCGCATCGGCGCGGCAATCGCCCGCCAGCTGCATGCCGAGGGGATGGACCTGATCCTGCACTACCGCAGCTCCAGCGTCGCCGCCGCCGAACTGCAGGCAACGTTGCAGGCACAACGCCCTGACTCGGTGCTGCTGCTACAGGCTGACCTGCACCAGACCGACCAGCTCGAAGGCCTGATCGAGCAAGCAGTTAAATTCCGTGGNCCTCGACCTGCTGGTCAACAACGCCTCAAGCTTCTACCCCACCCCACTGGAGAGCCTAAACCAGGCCGACTGGGATGACCTGATCGGCAGCAATCTAAAGGCCCCCCTATTCCTCTCCAAGGCAGCGGCGCCTTGGCTACGCGATCAGCGGGGCAACATCATCAATCTGGTCGACATCCATGCTGAGCGCCCCCTCAAAAACCATCCGATCTACTCCATCGCCAAGGCTGGCAACGCCAT
>NZ_AFOC01000133.1:0-6802 GCF_000224455.1 endosymbiont of Riftia pachyptila (vent Ph05) | reverse complement strand
TGCGCAAAACCTGTGAGTTCGAGCGTTTCACGGCGGGGCCTATTTCCCCCATGTGAAGTCGCTACTGATGGAGCCCAGCACGCTGGAGGCGCTATTCGACGCCTGGGTGGAGGAGAGTTCCAGCAAACGCACGACCGCCCGGTTGCCACATCTCGATAGCGAGGGGCAGATGTGCTATCGGCTGTTGTATGAAGATCGCTTGAGAAACAATATTCGGTTGGAGCAGGAGCGGATCCCGTTCGGTCGCCTCAATACGAGACTTCAGACGATCGGCCCTCTCCCCTTAAACTCCGGAAAGTGATAGGCACCTGTGCTGCTTTCATCGACACGCTTGATATTGGCATCCATGCCTACATGGATGTAGGTAAGGAGCGGGAGTTTCGCCTAGCAGGTTGTTGAAATTCTACTCAGGCGGCGCGATCCGGCGTTAAAATCGGCCTCAAAATGCTCATTTACTTCAGTAAACTGCGCTTTTTCGCCCGATTTTGCCTTGCCACGCACTCACCTGAGCGAATTTCAACAGCCTGCTAGATGCTCTTCTGGGCCTGGCTCAGCACGGTCATGAAGGATACGTTCTCCAAGCTGCCAAACAGGGGGTGGCGGGTCAGTTTGCTCCGGCTCAGGCGCGGCGATGTGATACCGCACAGGAAACGGCTCAACAGGCGCGGCTGCATCAGTATTTCGGTCTGCTCCTGCCTGACGGCGCTGACCTCCTGCCAGAATGTGTCACTGATTGTTTGTGCTCGGCGTGGCGGGAGCTCGCTACTGCCACGTCGGCACCAGCTGCAATGGCCGCAGGGGGCTTCACGCTGTTCGCCGAAATGCTGTGCCAGGGCGTTGCTCTGACAGCCGTCCAGGGTGACCAGATCCAATATCTGTTGCAGACGATGGATCTCCGCGTCTTCCCGTTTGATGAGGCGTTGGTACAGCTCACTGGCCAAAGCCTCGGTGGTGTCCGGTTGTCGCATCCGCTGGAATCGGTGGCGTATGCCGGCGACCTTCACCTCTAGTAGCTGCTGCTCCCCCAGCCATTCGAGCGCTTGTACGATCCTGTCGCGGGTTGTTTGCAGCGCTACGGCGGCTTCGGTCGGATCAATGCTGAACCAGATTCTGCCCTTGACCGCATGCCGAAACAGGGCGGCGAGAAAATTACGATGTTCCCCCTTGAAGCGGGAGAGGATCTCGGCTGAGCTTTGCAGGGGTTTGAATTTGTAGTCAGCGTAGAAGGGGGTGCCGCCTTCCAGATAGCCCGCCAACTCCAGGTAGGTAAGCAGCGTTCGCAACACCAGCGGGCGGATGTCGTGCCGGGCCGACAGGGTATAGAGGCTGACGTCGAAGCTCGGCTCCTGAGCGAACAGCTCATCGATTAGACCATACAACGCGGCTTTATCTGGGGTGTCGCCATAGACGAAGTTTTCCAGCACGTTCAGGTCGTCGGGGCAGACCAGCATTTGGCACACTGAAGGTGCGCCGTCACGCCCGGCACGGCCGATCTCCTGCGAGTAGTTCTCCAGACTCTTGGGCAGGTTGTAGTGATAGACCGCACGGATATTCGCCTTGTCCACCCCCATGCCGAAGGCGATGGTGGCGACCACGATGGCGTGGCTGGCTCTCATGAACCACTCCTGGACCTCGCCACGGATATCATCCTTGAGTCCGGCGTGATAGGCGCGGGCGGGTAACCCGGCATCGGCAAGCCGTTGGGCAACCGCCTCGGCAGTCTTTTGCAGGGTGACATAGACGATGACCGGGCCGGGGGGATTGCGGCTGATCGCCTCGAGCAACACCCGGTCGCGCTCTGACGCCTCGACTACGGTGGTCTCGATGTTGAGGTTGGGGCGGTAAAAGCCAGTGCTCACCGCGCAGTCTGGTTTGATCTCGAACAGCCGGCAGATATCCTCCAGCACTGCTGGCGTGGCGGTGGCCGTCAGAGCCAGTATGCGTTCGGCGCCGAACTGGCGAGCGAACCCCGCCAGCTTGAGATAGTCGGGACGGAAATTGTGCCCCCATTCCGAGATGCAGTGTGCCTCATCCACGGCAAACAGGGCGATCTGGATAGGCTTTAACATCGCCCTGAATCGCTCATTATTGAACCGCTCTGGGGCGACGTAGAGCAGCCGCAGCTCACCGCTTTTAAGTTGCTGCACCACCTTCCGGTACTCATCGGCAGTGAGTGAGGAGTCGAGTCGGCAGGCGCTGATGCCGCGTGCGGTGAGCGCATCTATCTGATCCTTCATCAGCGCAATCAGTGGCGAGACGACCAAAGTTACGCCGGGCAGCAACAGCGCGGGTAACTGATAGCAGAGGGATTTTCCGCCACCGGTGGGGAACACAGCAGTCGCTGAGTGGCCGTCGAGTAGATGTTGCATCACCGCCTGTTGGCCGGGGCGTAACTCGGTGAAGCCAAAATAGTGGTGCAGGGCCGTCTGAATCCTTGATGACATGGGGACCTCCTGTCCCCGGCTATCGGGAATAGTGTGCATGATCGCTCCATTATCCCCCCAATCGCGGACCGAGGGCCATTTCAGATGTGGCGGTGATTGCCATCACTACCGGTCGATTGTTAGCGTCTGTGCTGACTCGATCAACAAGGAGCTGTGATCAATGAAGAGGACAGGGATCTGTTTGGGCTGGTTGTTGGTGCTGTTTGTTACCTTGACGGCCCATGCCGCGGCGCTGGATCTCCTGCTGCTGACGAAGTATCGGCCGGGGATGGATGTCAGCGGCTGGTTTATGAGCGAGAAGCTCGATGGCGTACGGGCCTATTGGGACGGCCGACAGCTGCTGTCGCGCCAGGGCAAGCTGTTTGCTGCCCCCAGCTGGTTTACCGAGAAGCTTCCCCCTTTTGAACTGGACGGTGAATTGTGGATCGCCAGGGGGCGCTTTGAAGAGATCCTCTCCATTACGTCGCGCGATCAGCCGCACCCGGGTTGGCGCCGCATCACCTACAACATCTTCGAGGTACCGAATGCGCCGGGCGGTCTGGATGCCCGCTTGGGGCGACTGCGGCAATACTTGGCGCGTGATTCGGTTGAGCAGTTGCGGATTATCCCTCAAGCCGTTTGTCGAGATGTTGCCCATGTTATGACGCGGCTGATGGCGGTGGATGCGGCCGGTGGCGAGGGAGTGGTATTGAGAAATCCTGGCAGCCCTTACGAAACAGGCCGCAGTCCCAACGCCCTCAAGGTAAAACGCTTTGATGATATGGAGGGTAGGGTGGTTGGCTATCGGCCTGGCAAGGGGAAATACCACGGAATGACCGGGGCCCTATGGGTAGAGATCGAGGGAAACAAGCGCTTCTATATCGGCTCCGGCCTGACAGATCGGGAACGCGCGGCGCCACCTGCGGTCGGCAGTGTGATCACATTCAAGTATCAGGGTTTTACCAACAACGGTATTCCGCGCTTTGCGTCGTTTCTGCGGGTTGGCGATACGCGTTAACCCGCATCTCTCCGCCCCATGGCGATGGGCAATCCCTATGCACTTCGCCGGAGGAACGCCAGCAGCGATTCACCGTGTGTGGAGATGGCCTCCCTGGAGTCGTGGCCGGTTTCAGGCAATAGCAGCAGTTTCACCCGGTCGTCGAGGCGGTTGGCATATATCCGCCGTGCATCCGCCAGCGGAACGCTCTCGTCCTCCTCGCCGTGTACCAGCAGCACCGGACAGCTCCCCTGCCGGATGGTGTTGCAGGGGGCGATATCATCGAAGTTGGCCTTGATGGTCCGTTCGATATAGCGCAGCACCAGCCAGCCGATGGGCAGGTATGGAATATGGTGCGAGCGCATCTGCCTGCGCATCATCTCTACGGGGTGGGCGAAGGCGGCGATGCTTATCACGCCGGCCAGATCCTGTCGGCGGGAGGCTACCAGCAGCGCCGCAGCTGCCCCCACAGAGTGGCCGAGCAGGTACAGCCGCTGCGGGTCAATGCGTGGCTGGCGGCCCAGCCAGTCGAGCCCGTGCTCGAGATCTTCGGCGAAGCGTGGCATGGAAGAGAAACTGTCATCATCGCTGTTGCCGTGATTGCGGGCGTCTAGCAGCAGTACGGCATAGCCTTCGTGATGGAGCAGGGAGGCGAACGGCAGCATGTGCCCGGCGTTGCCGCCCCAGCCATGTATCACGGCCACCGCAGGGCCGTTTTTGATGCCTTCCGGGAGTGGAATGAACCAGGCAAACAGGCGCTTGCCGTTTGCGGTTGGGATGCGCACGGCCCGGTAGGGCAGCCCTAGATCCGCTGGCGATCTATGCTCCTGGATCCTCGGAGCGCGATAGGCCCGGTGAATCAAAATCGGTGTCAGGAGGGCTCCCGCCAACAAGGCGAGCGCAATCAGTATCAGGGTATTCATCGCGGCAGGTTCAGCTTGGCGCAGAGTCCGCCCTCGGAGCGGTTATGCAAAATTAGGTCGCCGCCATGGGCGCGCGCGATGTTTCGCGCAATCCCAAGACCTAGTCCCGTCCCTCCAGTCTGTTGGGCACGGGAGCTTTCCAGACGAAAGAATGGGTCAAATACTTTCTGCAGTGACCCTTCGGGAATGCCTGGACCCTTGTCGCAGATGGATATGACAACCTCTGTTTCTGTATCTTCAATCCTGATATCGGCTTGCCCGCCATAGCGCACGGCGTTCTCCACCAGGTTGACGATACAGCGTTTCAGCGCCAGAGGTTTGCCATCGTAGGGCGCGATTATCTGGCCATGGAGTTGCACATCCTTGCCCGCTTCCTGGGCATCCTCCTGAATGCTTTCCAGCAGTGCCATCAGATCCAGGCGCTGGCTGGGTTCTCTTGTTTCGGTACCCCGCATGAAGTCCAGAGTTGCGCTCACCATGGACTCCATATCATCGAGATCCTTTTCGGTCTTTGCCCGCAGTTCCTCGTCGTCCATTAGATCCGTGCGTAGACGTATTCGGGTCAGTGGTGTCTTGAGGTCGTGGGAGACTGCCGCGAGGATACTCGCCCGGTCTTCGATATAGTTTTTCAGGCGAGTTTGCATGGTATTGAAGGCTTTCGCCGTATCCTTGACCTCGGCGGGGCCGGTCTCTTTGAGTGGCGGCTGCTGGATATCCTTGCCGAGCCCTTCCGCCGCTCGCCTCAGATCCCGCAAGGGACGGATGATCGAACGTACGCCGATGAGTGAGAGCAGGATTACGCTGATCAGCAAAATAGCCAGGACGATGAGGAGCCGAGTTGGCCAATCGAACATGCGCTCGGAAAGACCGCGCTCGAAGCGTACCCAGGTGCCGTCTTGTAACCTCACCTGGATGTGGAAAAATTGTGCCATGGTATGCAGTCCGTGCATGTAGGCCCAGGGGCCTGACATGGGGCCACCGCTCATCATATGTTGGCGGTGCATCTGCGGCATCTGCGGCTCCATGACCGAGCTTTCGATGGAGACCCGTACCTCGGTATTCTGCGGCAGCTGTTTCAGCAGTTGATGTCTGACCATCTCGGAAGTGGGATGGGAATTCTGATCCGCTTCCGGGATTGAAGCCGGTTGCTCAGAGAGGGTGATCTGTAGCTCCGGGCTGGCCAATAACGGCACTAGCTGTTGGCGATCATGGGCGGGAAGGGAGTCAAGGAGGCGGACAATGCCTGCTGTACGGACGATCAGGTTCTCTCGAATGGACTCGTAGAGTACCTGTCCCCGGTCACGCAACAGGATGAAAGCCGAGAGCAACTGAGCCAGGACCAGGCCCGTCAGCAACAACAGTACCAGCCTTCCAAAAAGTGATTTTGGCACCTTGAGTCTCCCCTTCAGATGGCTGACGAGACCTTGCTTGCGAGCAAGTAGCCGCGACCGCGTAGGGTCTTGATCAGTTTTGGCTGCTTGGCATCGTCGCCGAGGCGTCTGCGCAACCGGCCGATCAGGACGTCGATACTGCGGTCAAAGGGGCCGCCGTCCCGCCCCTGGGTCAGGTCAAGCAATTGGTCGCGGGTGAGTGCTCGGTTGGGGTGGGTCAGCAGCACGTGCAATAGCCGATACTCGGCGTTGCTCAGGGGGACCACCAGACCGTCGGGTGAGGTGAGGTGCTGGGTTCGGGTGTCCAGGATCCAGTCGGAGAATATGAGCCGCTCCGGGGCATCCGCCAGCGGGTCGATGGGCAGGTCCCGTACCCGGCGCAGTACCACCTTGATCCGGGCCAGCAGCTCCCTGGCGCTGAAAGGCTTGGCCAGATAGTCGTCCGCTCCCATCTCCAGACCCAGGATGCGATCCATCTCATCGCCTCGTGCCGTCAGCATGATCACCGGAATCCTGGAACGCGTGCGCAGGGTACGGCAGAGCTCCATTCCGTCAACGCCGGGCAGCATCAGATCAAGGGTGATGAGATCGATGCGGGCCTGGTCCAACGCCATCCACATGCCGGTGCCCTCTGCCGCTGTCGTGACCTGGTAACCATTCTTCTCCAGATAAGTCTTGAGCAGGTGTCGGATCTCGGGGTCGTCATCGACGACCAATATGTGGTCTTGAGGGGTGTCCATGGCTCCAAATCTAAAGGGTTTTTTCTACTTGTGCGGGAGTGAATTGTAACGCTCGGTAATTCTCAAGGCCCCTGTTACATAAGATTACAAAACGCCTCTTTTTCGACACTGACGGCTTACACAAGTGCGGTTTTATAGAAATCAAGGCAAGAGCCTGAACAACCGATTCGATTCACTGTAACGCAAAAAGGAGAGAGTCATGAAACAGACAACCAAACAATTTCTGGGTGTCGCTGCCGCTTCCGTACTTGTTATTGGTCTGGTCAACGGTGTATTCGCCCACGGTGGATATGGTCCTGGTTTTGGCCCCGGCTGGGGTGGTCACCAT
>NZ_AFOC01000134.1:0-6623 GCF_000224455.1 endosymbiont of Riftia pachyptila (vent Ph05) | reverse complement strand
TGCTCCCTATGGCGCTCCTTACGGTGCTCCGGTTGCCCCTCAGGCTCCGGCTGCTCCTGCTAAATAAGTAGGAACGAATCAGGATGATTGACAGCACAGGGACGTGCTGAAAAGACTAAGCGTGGTTTTCAAAAGATTTTCCGGGTGAGTGACATGAAAAAGGTTTCTACTATCGCTGCTGCCGTTGCACTGGCTGCTGCTTCTGCTTCCGCAAGTGCCTGGTGGGGCAACAACGGCAACAACTGGGCGAATGACTTCCTTGGTGACGGTTTTGCTGATGGTGCTTTCGACATGAACTTCAGCATGCGTGGCCAGGGTCGCGGCAATGGCTACGGCTACAACCGTTACAATGACTACTACGGCCCTTACGGTTACCCCTACTACGGTGCCCCCTATGCAGCGCCGGTTGCTCCGACCGCTGAGCAGCAGGCTGCCCTGACCGAACAGCAGAAGACCTTCGCTGAGCAACAGCGCAAGGCCTTCGAGCAGGCGATTGCCGCCCAGCGTGAGTACGCCAAGAACTTCCAGAATGTTGATCCTTTTGCGTCCATGGAGCAGGAGAGGAAGGCCATGCAGGAGCGTATGGCAGCAGAGCGCAAGCAGATGGAACAGCGCTTCGCCAACTTTGCTCCCGCCAACCGCGCCATGCCTGCTGACGTTGCCAAGCGCATGGAAGAGTCCAAGGCTCGCCGTGAAGCATCTATGAAAGAGATGGAGGCGCGCCGCGCCGAAGCTCGCAAGCAGATGGAAGAGCGTCGCAAGGTTGCTATGGAGCGCAAGCCTTTTGAGCGCCCGGCCTTCGCACCGCACAAGGACATCTAAACTCTTGCGGGTTTGATGCCGAAAAAGGCGCGTTCGAGTAATCGGACGCGTCGCACTGCTGACAAAGCCCTCGCCGTCTGGTGGGGGCTTTGTTTTTTATGGGGTTTGCTGAACTCCAACCCCATCTGTAGTACGCATCCCTGACGCTTGCGATGATGCGGTAACTCGTCCCAAGTGTTTCGCCTTTGATTCCCTGGTGGTTCCGCTTGGGAGGCTTAACAGCTCCCGGCTCAACGCTCGATGGTGTAGAACAGGTCCACCCCCTGGGATCGACCGGTCTCGGTCTGAATCTGCAGCCTGTCGGTGAGGTCGTAGCGCAGCCGCAGCTTGGTTTCGCGCGAGGCCAGTTCGTTGACGTATTGCACGTAGAGGCGCGGCGACAGATAGGTGCCGGCCACCACCGATGCCTCGGCCAGGCTGTTACCGGTTTCCACCCGCAGTTCCTCCAAACCCAACTGACGGCCCACCTCGGTGGTGAGGCTACCCACACCGGTGGCCTGTAGTGCCGTGGCCACGCCCACATTGGCGCCGGATTTACCCGGCGGATGCCCGGTGAGCAGATAGGAGACGACCTCACTCTGGGTCATGGGCGGGGTGGAGTAGAGTGTCAGCTTGGGCGTCTTCAGGGTGCCGCTCACGCGCAGCCCGGCGGTCACCTCGCCAACCTCGCGCACCGCCTGCACGTCCAGCCCCGGATTGTCCACCGGGCTGTCGGCGAACAGGGCGTAGCCGCGTTCTATTTTGAGGTCCTGGCCGTAGGCGCGGTAGCTGCCGTCCGTCACGCCCAGCCGACCGCGACCGATGACCGGCCGACCCGGCTCGTCGATCACCAGCAGGTTGCCGGTGAGGTTGGCGCGCAGGCCGAAGCCCTCGAAGCTGACTCTGTCGCCGAAGACGATGCGCAGCCTGGAATGGAAGTTCGGGTCGGCCTGTTCCTGTTGTGGTGCATCGCGGCCCACCACCACCAGATCCGGGGTGCCGGTGACAGCGGTTTCTGGCAGTTCGCGTGGCCGGATGCGGCCGTAGGGGATGCGGACCTCGCCGTTCAGCTCGGTTTGTTCCTTGGTGTGCAGGATCAGCAGATCTGGCGATACATGCACCTCCGCCTCGGGGATGTTCAGCGCCACCCAGTCTTTACCCTGCAGCTTGAGTCGGGTGAGATAACCCTCGGCCGGTTCGATGCGGGTCTCACCCTCCAGGGTCAGGGTTCCTCCGCCGGAGCGTACCCTGCCCTTTATCTCCAGCCGTTCCAGACTCGGTGCCTTCAGGCTCAGGCCCAGTTCGCGCAGCTCCAGCCCGAGTTCCGGGATATCCAGGGCTCCCTCTTTCAGCTCCGCTTTGCCCTTGAGTTTGGGTCTGGCCAGGCGCCCGGCCAAGGTGAAATCAAGATCGATGTAGCCCGCTACATTCTGCAACTGTGGTGCCATTGCCGAGGCCAGGCTCAGGTCGTTGATGCGTGCTTTAAGCTGGCCGGCCAGGGGTTGCTTGTCCGGGGCAAGTGCCGACAGTTTCAGTCCGGGCAGGCGTATTTCTCCGTCGATCTCCCCCAGGTCGGCCAGGGGTATGCCAATTTCGGCATGGGCACCCGTGGCATCCAGCTTTGCCTGCAGGCTGCCACCGGAGAAGTCCAGTTGGTGTGGTTCGCCCTGCACCTCGAAGGCTAGCTGGCCCTCGGGTAGCTCCAGTTCGGCTCGGCCACGGATATCCCCATCTGGGGCGGCATAAAAGTCCGCCGCCAGGTCACTGCGACCAGTGAGCTTCAATTCCGGGGGCAGCCAGTGCTGGAAGAAGGCCAGGGGAAAGGCGGGGGCGCTCAGCTTCGCTTTCCAGCCCTTGGCGTCGCTGCCATCGAATGCCGCGCACAGACGCCCGCCGTCGGCGGCCAGACAGAGTTCCTGCACCCGCTGGGTCTCGGTCGCCAGGGTGAAGAGGGTGGGGTGCTCCAGATCCCAGCGGCCGATCTCGGGCAGGGTGAGGGTCAGGGCCTGTAAGGTTCCGCTCCAGCTGTTTTTTGCATCCAGGCCGGCGTCGATGAGCAGTTGCGCGGTTGGTGCCTGCTCGCTCTCTAGTTTCAACTCGATCTGGTGCGCATTGCGCGTGCCCTTGGCGCCCAGCGTCAGTTGATGCCACTGCATGGCGCCGGATTTCAGCCCTCGGGCTGCCAGGTCCAGGTCGATATTCTGCTCACCGCCCAGCTCCAGCTCCGCCTGTACCTGGAGATCTGCAACCGCGTGCTCCTCGAAACCGATGGCCTTGCCGTCGATGTTGGCCTTGAGCTGTGGTGCTTCACGGCTGCCAGCCAGCCGACCCTCGCTGTGCAAGGAGCCGGACAGGCCTGGCCACAGGCTGGCCAGATTCTCTGCCTGTAGCGTCCAGCCCAGGTCGAGGATATTGCCGGCGCTGCCCTCGATGCGAATCACACTGCTGCCGGAGGTCAGCGCCAGTTGCTTGATGTGCAGCGTCTCGCCGGTCAGTTTCAGTTCGCCCTCGGCCTTGAGCGGATAATCGCGCAGCACGCCCTCAAGCTGGGTCAGCTCTACCTCGGCTTGCGGCGTGCCTTCCGCCACCCGGCCCCGGGTGGCTAGCTGCAGCGCTAGTTTGCCGGGAAAATCGGGGTGGAACAGACCGGGGTTGATGCTGGTGCCGGTCAGGTTCAGCTGCCAGGCCGGCTGCGGCGCCCAGTCGGCGCGGCCGGAGCCGTCGATATGCCCCTCTGGCAGGCGAATGCGCAGCGCCTCGAAGTCCACGCCATCGGTATTGCCGCTGCCGGATGCCTCCAGCGTGAGCGCAGGCTGATCCGGCAGGATTGCGTCCAGGATCAGTTGGTAGCGGTAGTCTGCCGGTTGGCCCTTGATTTCCAACCGGCCCTGGTTGCTACGTACCTGGACTCTCTCCCCAGTCAGGGGCCAGCGCAGAGCGCTCCAGGCGAGCTCGGCATCGAATACGCCCAAGGCGTCGTCGGTAGTGTATCGACCGGAGCCTTCGAGTTTAGAGCCAGCGGGAGTAGTAATGAGCAGCCGTTCGGCGGTCACCGTGCCGTCTTCATAGGTCGCGGCCAGGTCCATATTCAGCTCGCCCAGGGCGGGCTCGGTCAGCCTCAGTCTGCCGTCGACTGTGACTACCTCCGGAGTACCGCTACTGTGTAGTCGTCCGCTGACCCGGGTAGGAAAGTTGGCGGCAAAGGCGCCGAGATCGGTGTTGTTCAGGGTCAGCTTCGCATCCCACCGGGGTGCCTGCTGCAGTTCATACAGGCTGGCGTTCAAAACGGCGGCGAGGGGGGCAGACAGGGTCTGTTCGAGTTTGAGTTCGGCCAGATCGCCGGTAATCTGGCCCTGGCCGGAGAGTTCTGGGCCTTCAGGTAGCTGGTAGTGCCAGCCCAACTCCAGGTTCAATGGTAATAACGGAGCCAGTTGCAGCTCGCCGGCCAGCTCCACCCGGGCGCCAAAGCCAGCAGCCTCCAGATGTTCGATCTGCACCACATCGTCGACGGCCCGGGCAGCCAGGCCGACTTGTTCGATGAGGATGGGTTCGGCTGTCGTGGGTGGGATGATGTGGACGTCGGTCAGCTGGAGCGATTCCAGCACCAGCTCCAGGGGCAGGCTGAGACCGGGGAAGGGTTTGGTCGGGGCAGAGTCCGACTCGGTTGGCGGCAATGCCAGGCGGCCCCGATCCAGTTCCAGGGAGATAATCTGCAGGCGCCGCTGCAACAAGGCGGTGGGCCGCCAGTCCAAGTGTAGCCGGTCCAGCTCCAGCAGCAGATCGCCATCGTGATAGCTGAGCCCGGTGAGGTCCAGCGGGCCGGTGAGGCGGCCTTTGAGGCTCTCTGCGGACAGCTCGCCGGGGACCAGATCCCGGGCCAGGTTGAACAGCCAGCGGGTGCCGTTTTCACTATGCACTACAAGGCCTAGTCCCAGGAGGAGGCCGATCAGGGCCAGCAGGGCGGTGTTGAGCAGGGTCGCCAAAACATGCAGCGCTTTTCTGCGCCAGCTCATAGCTCGGGGCCGACCACGATGTGCAAGCGCAGCGCGGCTTCATCCGTGCTCAGAGTCCTGGCCAGATCGATGCGGACCGGCCCCACTGGCGAGTGCCAGCGCAGACCGATGCCGGCGCTGTAGTGGATCTCGGCATCGTAGTCGGGGTCGAAGGCGTTGCCGGCATCGATGAACATTGCAGCGCTCCACTTGCCAGTCAGCAGACGTTCCAGCTCGATGCTGCCCACGGCGAGAAAGCGACCGCCGATCACCTCGCCGGATGCATCCCGCGGGCCAATCTCATCCAGGCCGAAGCCGCGTACGCTGTTGTCACCACCGGCGAAGAAGCGCTTGGAGGCGGGCAGGTCGGTCAGGCCCTCCGCCAAGGTGGCGCCTAGCTCCGCCCGGGCGAGGATGCGCCAGTGGCCGTCGCCCAGACCGCGGATGAGCTTGTCGTTGGTGTGGGCCTGGATGTAGCTGGTGCTGGAGAGCAGTTGTTGGGTGGCGCCCTCAAGGCGGAAGTCGATCCGATGGCCGCGCTGGATGTAGTCCAGGCTGTCGCTGTGCAACTGCGACCAGCTGAGGTAGGGCACCAGCAGGAAGGCGTTGTCGTCCTGCGCGCCCACTTCGAAATTCTCGTAGGAGTAGTCGATGCCGATGGTGCGTCGCCAGTCGTTGTCCAGGCCGATTGAGTGGGCGCTGTTGAGCAGCAGGCGCACGCCAAGACGGCTGTCGGTATCGTAGTGGTCACCCTGGGCCGAGAACGATAGAGAGTCTTGTGATGGTCGCTCCAGAGGGATGGTGTATTCCGTCTTCAGTGAGCTGCGTGGTGCCGACAGACGCAGCTCGCTGAGCATGCGGTGGCCTTCACGGTTGATCAGTCGGCGTTTCCAGTCCAGGGTGATGCGCGGTCCGGTGTCGGTGGAGAAGCCAATACCGGCGCGGTAGCGGTTCGGTTTGTTGGGCGACAGCAGCAGCTCGATGGGCACCTGATCTGCCACTGCCTGATCGCGCAGGGTTCGCACCTCTACATGGTTGAAGTATTCGCTGTCGATCAGGTTGGATTGCAGCGTCAACAGCTGCTCGTGGCTGAACGGGTCGCCCGGTTGGAAGCGCAGGTAGCGGGCCAGGAATCCGGGGGCCAGCTTGTCTTGTATGAAGCGTACCTCGCCGAAGTGGTAGTGCGGGCCGGTCTCCAGTTGCAGGCGAATGGAGGCCTGGTAGCTGTCTAGATCTACCCGAACCTGGTGGATGGTGTAGCGGGCGTCTAGGTAGCCGGCCTCGATGGCATCGCTCAGTAGCTGCTGCTTGAGCTTCTCATAGCGGGCCTGGTTCAGGAAGGTGCCTGGCTGCAGGTCGAGGCCGAATGCAAATAGGGCGTCATTTCTGCCCGGGCCGGTGGTGTTGAACTCGACCTTCGCCAGTTGGATCCGGGGGCCTGGCTCAATCTGGTAGCGGGCACGGTAGCCGGTGTTGATCTGCTCCAGGCGGGAGTCGATTGCCGGCTTGAAGTGGCCGAAGGGTTGCAGTGCCCGACGGATCTCCGCTGGTGCCTGTCGGTGCAGCAGGCGCATGCGGCCCTTGGTCAGAGCTTCTCGCTCTTTCTCTCGCTCGAGGGAGAGGAAAGCGCGTACATTCGCCTCCTGCTCCCTGTCCAGGCCTTCAATCTGCACCTCAATCTCTAGGGCATGAGCGGCTGCGGCGGCCAGCAGCAGCCAGGTGGCAACAAAAAATTGCTGCATTGGCCTCCATACAATTCAGAAATGAAGAGGTGGGGATTTTACCAGTTCCGCCCGGTACGGAAGCGAATTCATATACAAGGGGGCTTCT
>NZ_AFOC01000135.1:0-6386 GCF_000224455.1 endosymbiont of Riftia pachyptila (vent Ph05) | reverse complement strand
GCAAAGCCAAAGAAGGGTTCACCCTGCTCGCGCATCTGCGCCAGCATCTGCGCAGAAGGGGTCAGGTTGGGGTCGATGACCCGCTCGCGCAGACTTGACAGGGCCTGCTGATAGGGCTGATCAGCGCTGTCGGCATCGAGCAGCTCACAGATCGGCAGCATCGCATCGAAGATCTCCAGTGCCCAGTCGCGCAGGCGGATCTCCCGCCCGTTACGCTGCAGAAACAGCCGTGGATCGCGCCCGCGATGCGCGGCAGCACCCTCGTTGCGGTCGATCTCTTTCTGCTCGAAGACGTTGATCGCAGGGCTCTCCAGCAGCAGACAGAGCAGCAGGAAGGCCTCAAGAAAACGAATCTGCGGCTGGTCGATCCCCAATGGGTCGAAGGCATTCACATCCAATGAACGCAACTCGATATAGCGCACCCCACGCCGCCGCAGGGCGAGAATCGGCTTCTCCATACCGTCGGGGATCTGCTTCGGCCGCACCGTGCTGTAGTATTCGTTCTCAATCTGCAGGATGTTGGCATTGAGCTGCTCATAGCGCCCATCCACCTCCACCCCGATCGTCTGATAGATCGGGCAGGGGGTCTCGACGGCACGCCCCAGGGTCTCCAGATAGGCATCGAGACAGTCGTAACAGACCTTCACACCGGTGCCCTGCTCCTTGCTGTTCTGATAACCGATATCCCCCATCCGCAGGGAAGTGGCGTAGGGCTGGTAGTAGGTAAATTCATCGAATGACTTGAGACTGCTGGGGCGCCCGCCGAGGAACGACTTGCAGATCGCCGGCGAGGCACCAAACAGGTAGGGCACCAACCAGCCAAAACGCTGCAGGTTGCGGATCAGGCCAAAGTAGGCTTCGGAGATGAAACCTTGCAAATCCCCCTTACCGCCCTCCAACGTCTGATAACCGGGCCAGAACGCCTCCGGCAGCGAGTAGTTGAAGTGAACCCCGGCGATCACCTGCATCACGCGGCCATAGCGGTGTCCCAGGCCACGCCGGTAGACCGTCTTCATCAGCCCCGCATTGGAGCTGCCGTAACGGGCAATGGGGATAGTGCAGCCGCCCTCCACCACGCAGGGCATGCTAGTCGCCCAGAGGATCTCATCCCCCTCCAGCCGATCGTAGACAAACTTCTGCGCATCCCGCAGGAACTCGAGCACCGCATCGCGCTGCTGCAGTGGCGGGGTGATGAACTCAGTCAGCGCTTCGGAATAGTCGGTGGTGATGTAGGGGTGGGTTAATGGCGCGCCCAGCGCCTCCGGATGGGCACTCTGGGCGATACCGCCTGCGGGCGTGACCCGCAGGCTCTCCTTCTCCAGGCCGATCAGGCCCTGACCCAGCAGGATGCCAAGCTGGTTCTGCTCGATCTTTTTCAGTCGCTCTTCGAGGCGGGATAACAAAATAGCGGCTGCCCTTGGATGCCTCTGAATGAATCTGGACGATGTGCGCGTCCAGATTCATTCAGACACTCCCTTGAAAAAGGGGGCGATTATAGCCCGCACCGTGACCAGCAACACTGATATTTTACGGGGTTAATGACGCCGCATCAGCGCATCACTGCACGGGGAGGCTGATAGAGAATGGAGTCGGCCAGAATCCTAGCCGCTTCGTTGACCTGGATCTGGTTGGTCGCTTTCACCTCCGGATCCTCGTCATCCTGGAGTAGTTCCTCGTCATCGGCCTTGCGGTCGGTCTCGATCTGCTTCAGACCAAGCGAGAGACGGAAGCGGTTCTTGTAATCCATGCGCGCCTTCTCACGCTGATCCCACTCTCTGCGGCGCTGCACCTCCAGCAGCGTCACCTCGGTGCGCTGATCGGCCTTCTTGAAGCGCTTCTCCTGCTCGACCAGCATCACGAAGCCCGGGTCTGCACCCACTCGCTGCTGGTGGCGATTCAACAGGTGGGAGACGGCGTTAACCCCTTTGGAGGCGTATTGCGCAGCCTTGATGCTGGCCCAGGGCAGAGCGTTGTCGAGGGAACGCTCACCATGCTCCGAGGAGTATTGCGCGGTGGGATAGAGTATGTCTGGCACCACCCCCCGGTGTTGGGTGCTGCTGCCGTTGATGCGGAAGAACTGCGCCATGGTGAGCCGCAACCGGCCCAGATCGGTGTCATCACCGGGCACAAACCGGGTCAGTTCCACCAGCGTCTGCACCGTGCCTTTGCCAAAGGTCGGTTCACCGACCACGATGCCGCGTTGATAATCCTGGATGGCACCGGCGAATATCTCCGAGGCGGAGGCGCTGTTGCGATCCACCAGCACCGCCAGCGGCCCCCGGTAGGCGATGTCGCTGTCGGGGTCGCGCTCCACCTCCACCTTGCCGAAGGCATCTCTGATCTGCACCACCGGGCCGGTGTCGATAAAGACGCCAGTCAGCTCGGTGGCTTCGCTCAGGGAACCACCACCGTTCTGCCGCAGATCAATCACCACCCCATCGACCTGCTGCTGCTTCAGCTCGGCCAGCAGCCGGCGCACATCCCGGGTGGTGCTTCTGAAATCTTTTTCACCGCGGCTCTCGGCGGCAAAGTCACGGTAGAAGGTGGGGATCTCGATAACGCCGATACGCAGATCCTTCATGCCATCGAGCTTCTCGATGATGGAACTCTTGGCGGCCTGATCCTCCAACTTTATTTTGTTGCGCACCAGAGTAACCAGTTTCGATTTGCCGTCCGAGCTTTCACCCTTCGGCAGGATGCGCAGGCGCACCACCGAGCCTTTCGGACCCCGGATCTGCTCGACTACATCCTGCAGGCGCCAGCCGACGATATCCTGCAACTCACCATCCACACCCTGCCCCACGCCGAGGATGCGATCCCCCGCCTTCAGCTGGCCGCTCAGTTTGGCAGGTCCGCCGAGCACGGTCTTCTGGATCACGGTGTACTCGTTGTCGGAGCGCAGCACCGCGCCTATGCCCTCTAGGGAGAGGCGCATGCTGATGTCGAAGTTCTCCGAGGTGCTGGGCGACATATAGCTGGTGTGGGGTTCGATGCTCAGGGTATAGGAGTTGATAAAGGTCTGAAACACATCATCTGCATCAAACTGGCTGATGCGCCGCTCCAGCCCCTGATAACGCTCACGCAGGGTCTGTTTGATCTTCTCCTCAGGCTTGCCGGTCATGCGCAGATTGAGCACATCGTTCTTCACCCGCTGGCGCCAGATCTCGCGCCATTCGGTACGGGTTTGGGCCCAGGAGGCCTCGGATCGGTCAAACCGATACTCCTCATCGCGTTCGAAATCGAAGCCCTTGTCGAGCAGATCGATAGCGTAGGCCACCGCATCGCTAACGCGTTTGCGGTAGCTGCGAAAGATCAAAAAGGCCGGCTCCAAACGAGCGTTGAGCAGATAGTTGTCGAGTTTCTTCTCGTAGGTGGAGAAGTGATTGATATCCGAGGCGAGAAAAAAGGAGCGATTGGGGTCGAGAGAATCGAGATAACGATCAAGGATCTTGCTCGACATCTCGTCATTCAGCGGGGCTTTCTTGTAGTGGTATTTGTCGATCACCTTGAGGATCACCACCGTCGCCTGCTGGTGGTTACGCGAGGGTATCAACTCAGAGAGTGGAACCGTCCGCTTCTCAGCCAGGCTCTGGCCGCTGACCAGCACAAGTCCGATAACAAGCAGCAGGAAAATTTTAATTGATTTCATCCGATAACACACACGCGCTGTAGTTAGTGGTTCTAGAAAGATAATGAGGGGTTTGACCCTCTTTCTGCCTCTCGCGTTCCACCCTCTTTATTAACCCGGACAAATCCGGGAAGCAAGGGCAGATCCGATGATGCCAATTCGCTGCGGCAAACTGCACTCCGGCTCACAGTTTTTCATGCAAACCCTCGATTATCTCCAGATAGTCCGGCTCCTCCGGATGCATAATCCCGTGCCGGATCAGGAAGTCGATAATCACCAGATTGCAGTTGAGCTTGAACTCGTCGGTCTCCCGCACCAGCCCGATCACCTCCTCCACCGGCATCAAGTAGAAGGCCGCCACCTCGCCATCACTATTCTCCGGCACAAAATCGGCGGGCAGCTCCAGATCGTAACAGTAGATGGTATCAGGCTTGAGTCCGGTCTCGGTCTCCCGACAGTAGCTCAGGGCGCTGACTGGCACCGCCCGGCTGGCAAGCTGCGGCGGGATCGATGCCTCTTCGGCACACTCTTTCTGCAGGTTCTCCTGCAGACTCAACTGATGCGGCAGACCTCCCGCCACCATGTTGTCGAGCTTGTCGGGAAACACCCGCCGATCGGCGGCACGGCGCGCGATCCACATCTTAAGCCCTTCGCTGTCACGCACATAACCGTTGAGGTGCTGGCCATAGGCGCGCAGGCCAAAATAGGGGGCCGAGGTACGATCGATGGTGGCAAAGGCGTGCTGCCGCTCAGCTGCGGTCACCGGGTAGCGTTCACCGTGCTGATGGGTGATCACACCCTGTTCGACCAGTGCATCCACCACCTCGCCCAACTGCGCGGTGCGGTAGTCGAAGTCGTCCCGCTCGTCGATCAGCTCGACCTGCTCCCGGCTGATGCGAAACCGCTCTGGCCACTGACCAAGCGCCTCGACCAATGGTTGCTTTAGACGTCCGACCTGCTCTCCAGCGATACAAAAAGGGGTGAAGTTGGCTGGATTCCAGGTGTTGCAATTATAGATGTGCCGCAGATAGCCCATTGCGGACTGGCTCATTCCTGATTCTCCTCAGTGTTGCACCTGTTGCGCTCCTCCGCTTTCACCCGTTTCCAGAGCGGATCTAGGGTGTCGATGCCGGTGGCGTGGATATCACCACCCTGTTGCCGAAGCAGACGCTCCATGCGGGCAAAACGGCGTTCAAATTTATGGTTGGCGCTGCGCAGGGCACTCTCGGCATCCACCCCGGCATGACGGGAAAGATTAACACAGCTGAACAGTAGGTCACCGATCTCCTCCTCCCGCTGCTGCGCTTGATCAGCCGCAATCACCGCCTCCACCTCGCCCAGTTCCTCCCGCAGCTTGTCGGCAACAGCCCCGATCTCCGGCCAGTCAAAGCCGATCTTGGCCGCCCGCTTCTGCAGCTTCTCCGCGCGCATCAGGGCCGGCAGCGCCTGGGCTACCCCATCCAGCACCCGGTGCCCCGCATCACCCGCCTTGGCGCGACGCTCATGCAGTTTCTGCTGCTCCCAGGCGTGACGCAGTTCTGCTTCATTGGCCGGGGTTTGATCGGCAAATACGTGGGGGTGCCGACGCACCATCTTCTCCACGATTCCTGCCACCACTGCCTCGAAATCGAACTGCCCCGCCTCCTCCGCCATCCTGGCGTGGAATACCACCTGAAACAGCAGATCCCCCAGCTCCTCCCGGAGATCCTCGAGATCGTCGCGCTGAATCGCATCGGCCACCTCGTAGGCCTCTTCGATGGTGTAGGGCGCAATGGTTGCGAAGCTCTGCTTTCGATCCCAGGGACAGCCAGTCTCCGGATCCCGCAGTCTGGCCATGAGTTCGAGCAGACATTGCATCGATTCAGACACGGCGAACCTCTCTAGTGCGCGGAACCATAAAAGGGGAAATCTGCTCAGAAATCTTTGAATTGGGTCAATAGACTGATTATCAAGGAGATGCGTGGATCTTGTTGTGCAAATAATCTTCCCACATCAAGCTGATTTCCACTTGTCCGCTAGTGTGATGCAGCTCACAATACGCGCCCCGTCAAATCTTTACACCAGCACATTTAGGAACAGGGAAGATGATCGCTTCAACAGCAATTTTACTGCAGCAACAGGAGCATAAGCTCATCCACCCATGTGAGATGCCCCCCATCGAACAGGTCGCCCACTATGAACAGGCGATAACTCGGCTCACTCCAGCCAGCTCCGAGCTGGAACGAAATCTGATCAGCACCTACCGCAGCCTGCTGCTGCAGTGTCGGGAGCAGTTCGCCAGCGACTACTGAGCAGCTTCCCCCCCCGGAGTTCCCCCTTTTTCTACAAGGGCGTTGGCATACCTCCATTGATAATCCTCGTTGTCTACAGCCATCATGAAAGCTATCTTCTGCGCACCCAAACAACGGAGGCTTTATGTACGAATTTCACACAGAACTTGATCTGCCCTTCGATGAGGCAGTGGAACGGGTCAAGGCAACCCTGATGGAGGAGCATCTCGGCATCGTCAGCGAGGTAGATGTGCAGGCGATCCTCAAGGCAAAGATCGACAAGGCGATCCCCAACTATCGTATCTTTGGTGCCTGCAATCCTAAACTGGCCGACCGGATCATCTCAGAAGAACCCAATGCCGGCACCCTGCTGCCCTGCAACTTCATCATGCGCGAGAGCGAAACCGGCCAGGTGGTGGTCAGCTTCATGGACCCAGTGGCGGTCTTGGGACTTGCTGAATCCGATGCGGCCAAGAGCGTGGCCGAAG
>NZ_AFOC01000136.1:0-6344 GCF_000224455.1 endosymbiont of Riftia pachyptila (vent Ph05) | reverse complement strand
AAATAACCAAACCCAAGTTACTGTTTCAATCAACAGGGAGTCATCTCCATGACAGCAAAGAATGCCTTCTACGCCCAATCCGGCGGTGTAACTGCCGTGATCAACTCATCCGCCTGTGGCGTGATCGAGACCTGCCGCAAGCACTCAGACAAGATCGCCAACGTCTATGCCGGTCGCAACGGCATCATCGGTGCCCTGACCGAAGACCTGATCGACACCAATCAGGAGTCCGCTGAAGACATCGCCGCGCTGAAGACCACCCCCTCTGGTGGTTTTGGCTCCTGCCGCTTCAAGCTGAAGAGCCTGGAAGACAACAAGCGCGAATACGAGCGTCTGATCGAGGTCTTCAAGGCCCACAACATCGGCTACTTCTTCTACAACGGTGGCGGCGACTCCGCTGACACCTGCTACAAGGTCTCCCAGCTCTCCGAGAAGATGGGCTATCCGGTGCAGGCGATCCATGTGCCGAAGACTGTCGACAACGACCTGCCGATCACCGACAACTGCCCCGGCTTCGGCTCGGTGGCCAAGTACATCGCCGTCTCCACACTGGAGGCCTCCTACGACGTACGCTCGATGGCCGCCACCTCCACCAAGATCTTCGTCATGAGGTGATGGGGCGTCACGCTGGCTGGATCGCCGCTGCCGGCGCCCTGGTCGAGGACTACGGTATTCCGGTCGTGACCTTGTTCCCGGAGATCGAGTTCGACAAGGAGAAGTTCCTCGCCGCGGTCGACGCCAAGGTGAAGGAACATGGCTACTGCACCGTCTGCGTCTCCGAGGGCGCACACTGGCCCGATGGCACCTTCCTCGCCGAGCAGGGCACCCGCGACTCCTTCGGTCACGCCCAGCTAGGTGGCGCGGCGCCGATCGTCGCCAACATGATCAAGGACGCCCTGGGCCACAAGTTCCACTGGGCGGTAGCCGACTACCTGCAGCGTGCAGCACGTCACCTGGCCTCCGAGTCCGATGTCGCGCAGGCCTACGCCCTGGGCCAGGCCGCGGTCGAAAAGGCTCTGGAAGGCAAGAACTCGATCATGCCCACCGTGGTACGTGAGTCTTCCTCTCCCTACAAGTGGAGCATCGGCGAGGCCCCCCTGAGCGAGGTCGCCAACGTCGAGAAGATGATGCCGATGGACTTCATCTCCGAAGATGGCTTCGGTATCACCGACAAGTGCAAAGAGTACCTCTACCCGCTGATCAAGGGCGAGGCCTACCCCGAGTATGACGACAACGGCATGCCCAAGTACGTCACCATGAAGGGAGCTGCGGTACCGAAAAAGCTGGCAGAGTTCGATCTGTAAACTCCAGCCAACCAAAGGGGAGCCATCCAGCTCCCCTTTTTTCTGTCTGTTTGATCCTGATCAATGCTGAACTAATTGAGAATATTAGAGAGTATTGAGCTTCTGTCTTTTGGGCAGACCAACAGTTCTAACCACTATTCCGCAATACAAAACATTACCGATTTTTTACTTGTTATGAGGACTGCACCGTGAGCACTGAACTTATCTTCGCCCTGGCCTGCGCCGCTGCCGCACTAGCCTATGGGTTTGTATCCGTCAAATGGATACTCGCACAGCCGGAAGGCAACGAGCGCATGCGTGAGATCGCCGCTGCCATACAGGAGGGCGCCAGCGCCTATCTTAACCGCCAGTACACCGCCATCGGTATCGTCGGCGCTGTTATGCTCGTCGTTCTTTGGGCTGCCCTGGGTGCGGCCACTGCAATCGGCTTCGCCATCGGTGCAGTCTTCTCTGGTGCCGCCGGCTATATCGGCATGAACATCTCGGTACGTGCCAACCTACGCACCGCAGAGGCCGCCAATAACGGCCTCAACGCCGCACTGCAGGTCGCCTTCCGCGGTGGCGCCATCACTGGCATGCTGGTTGTCGGCTTGGGTCTGCTGGGTGTGGCCGGTTACTATGCCATCCTCAGTCAGATGGGCGTCACCGACAGCGACGCACTGCACGCTCTGGTCGGTCTCGCCTTCGGCGGCTCGCTGATCTCCATCTTCGCCCGTCTCGGCGGCGGCATCTTCACCAAGGGTGCGGATGTGGGTGCCGACATCGTCGGCAAGGTTGAGGCAGGCATCCCCGAGGACGATCCACGCAACCCGGCAGTTATCGCCGACAACGTGGGTGACAACGTGGGTGACTGCGCCGGCATGGCAGCCGACCTGTTCGAGACCTACGCGGTAACCGTGGTCGCCACCATGCTGCTGGGCAGTCTGCTGGTCGCCGGCAACAGCGCCGCTGCCATCACCTATCCGCTGGTACTGGGTGGCGTCTCCATCATCGCCTCCGTGATCGGCACCTACTTCGTCAAGGCAAATGAGGGCGACACCAAGATCATGATCGCGCTCTACAAGGGGCTGGCGGTCGCCGGCGTCATCGCCGCGGTGGCCTTCTACTTCGTCACCGACTACATGATGAAAGACGTGATTATCGAAGGCGTGACCAACCCGACCATGGCACTCTTCGGTTCCGCCATGATAGGACTCGTGTTGACCGCCGCGATGGTGGTGATCACCGAGTACTACACCGCCACCGAGTTTAGCCCGGTGCGGCACATCGCTGAAGCCTCCACCACCGGTGACGGCACCAACGTGATCGCTGGTCTGGGCGTCTCCATGAAGTCCACCGCCGCTCCGGTACTCGCCGTGTGCGCTTCGATCTGGGGTGCCTACGACCTGGCTGGCCTCTACGGCATCGCCGTGGCCGCCACCTCGATGCTCTCCATGACCGGCATCATTGTCGCCCTCGACGCCTACGGCCCGATCACCGACAACGCCGGTGGTATTGCCGAGATGGCTGAGCTAGACGAGAAGATCCGCAACATCACCGATCCGCTGGATGCCGTGGGTAACACCACCAAGGCGGTGACCAAGGGCTACGCCATCGGTTCCGCCGGTCTGGCCGCGCTGGTGCTCTTTGCCGACTTCACCCACAGCCTGGACTCTGCCGGCAAGCTGGTCAGCTTTGACCTCTCCAACCACATGGTCATCATCGGTCTCTTTATCGGTGGTCTGGTGCCTTACCTGTTCGGTGCGATGGCGATGGAAGCCGTGGGCCGCGCTGCTGGCGGTATCGTCAACGAGGTTCGTCGCCAGTTCCGCGAGATGCCAGGCATCATGGACCACAGCCAGAAACCAGACTACTCCAAGGCCGTGGACATGCTGACCAAGGCCGCCATCAAGGAGATGATCATCCCCTCCCTGCTGCCCATCGCGGTGCCAGTGATCGTCGGTCTGACCCTGGGTGCCCAGGCACTGGGTGGCCTGCTGATCGGCACCATCGTGACTGGCCTGTTCGTCGCCATCTCCATGACCACCGGCGGTGGCGCATGGGATAACGCCAAGAAGTATATCGAGGATGGCCACTTCGGCGGCAAGGGCTCCGATGCTCACAAGGCAGCGGTTACCGGTGACACCGTAGGCGACCCCTACAAAGACACCGCCGGCCCTGCCGTCAACCCGCTGATCAAGATCATCAACATCGTGGCACTCCTAATCGTGCCGCTGATCTGATCCCACTCTGGGGCGCTCTGCGCCCACGCTATAGAGAGAGGCCGGCTTTGCCGGCCTCTTTTTTTCTCCGCTGAAACCCTTTCACTCAAAGGGCTTAATCCTCCCCACCCTGGTACCCGGACAAAGAGGCTGCGTATAATGGCGACTTTATAAATTTAAAGGACGCTAATATGAACCTGGACAGAGTCAGCTCCGGCGCCAATGTCCCTAACGACATCAATGTCATTATCGAGATTCCGGCGCACTCCGACCCAGTCAAATATGAGCTGGATAAGGAGACCGGTGCGATGTTTGTCGACCGCTTCATGTCCACCGCCATGCACTACCCCTGCAACTACGGCTATGTGCCGCACACCCTGTCGAAGGATGGCGACCCGGTCGACGTGCTGGTGCTCACCCCCTATCCACTGATCTCCGGCTCGGTAATCAAGTGCCGCCCGATTGGCGTGCTCAAGATGAAGGACGAATCGGGAGACGATGCCAAGATACTGGCCGTGCCGGTCGACAAGCTCTGCAAAAGCTACCGCTCGGTGCAGACCTTCCGCGACCTGTCTGGCGAGGTGCTGAATCGCATCTCCCATTTCTTCGAGCACTACAAGGATCTGGACGAAGGTAAGTGGGTGCGCGTCGACGGCTGGTACGGCCTCGATGAGGCAAAGGCAGAGATCATGGAGAGTGTGCAACTGTATAAGGATGCACCTGAAAAACCCAATTTCTAAGGCCTACACGCAGCGCTCCCACGATCACCACCAATATGAAAGTCTGCATCCTCTCCGATAGCCACGACCACATCCCGCTGCTCGACGCCGCGGTGGCAGAAGCCAAGAGCCAGGGCGCCGAGGCGGTGCTGCACTGTGGCGACGTAGTCGCTCCAAGCACCCTCAACTGCCTCGCCAAGCATGATCTACCGGTGCATGTCATCCACGGCAACAACAGCGGCGACCTCTACACCCTGGGGCGACTTGCCAACCAGCCCAACACCCACATCCACTACCATGGCATGGATGCTGGAGTGGAACTGGCCGGCAAGCGGATCTTCCTGGTCCACTATCCTCACTACGCCCGTGCCATGGCCGCCACCGGCGACTGGGATCTGGTCTGCTGCGGTCACAGCCACAAGCTCAAATTCGAGGAGCTGGCCAACATCAAGGGCGGCACCACCCCGCTGATCAACCCCGGCACCATCGGCGGCGTCGGCCGCGCCCCTGCCACCTACGTGATGGCCGACCTGGAGAGCATGCAGTTCGAGGTGCGTGAGGTCGCCAAGTCGCTTGAACATCTGTAAACCGAGTAACCAGCATGTCTGACCTGACCCACTTCAACGCAGCCGGCGAGGCCCATATGGTCGATGTCGGCGACAAATCGGTCACCCACCGGGTGGCCGTCACTGAAGGCCGCATCAGCATGCTGCCCGAGACCCTCGCGCTGATCATGCAGGGCGGCCACAAGAAGGGCGACGTACTCGGCATCGCTCGTGTCGCTGGTATCATGGCCGCGAAGAAGACTGCCGACCTGGTGCCGCTATGCCACCCGCTGGCGCTCACCAAGGTCAATATCGAGCTGAGCGCCGAACCCGAGAGCACTAGCGTCTACTGTCAGAGCCGGGTCGAAACCCGCGGCCAGACCGGCGTCGAGATGGAGGCGCTGTGCGCCACCCAAGTGGCACTGCTAACCATCTATGATATGTGCAAGGCGGTCGACCGCGGCATGACCATCGACCAGGTGCGCCTGTTGGAGAAGGCCGGCGGGAAATCGGGGCACTGGAGACGAGAAGATTGACCCAGATCGCCAGGAGCCGTGAAACACGGGGCAATTCACACACTTTTATCGACTTTTAGGCCAAAATATCCCACAAAACTGGTCTGAGGAGAGAACAATGGCTGCCTTTGTAGAGTGGTCCGATACCCTGAGTGTCGGCATCGAAGAGATCGACGCGCAGCACAAGGTGCTGGTCGATATGATCAACCGGATGCATGATGCAATCCACAAACGCCAGGGAAGCGAAGTTGTTAAAGAGATTCTCGGTGAACTGGCGGACTACACCCGCATCCACTTCGCCGTTGAAGAGAGTCTGATGCGCATCCTCAACTATCCTGGTTACGACGCACACAAGGAGATTCACGAGGAGTTGCTCGGGCACGTCATCGAGCTGGTGGAGAAGGTCGAATCGGGCAAGACCGCGATCGGCTTCGAACTGATGCACTTCCTCAAGACCTGGCTCACCAAGCACATCATGGAGGAAGATATGCAATACACCGCACACTTCCTTGCCGCCGGCGCTAACCCCCGCGTAACAAAAAAATCCTGGATCAAAAAGCTTTGGGGATAGCCCCACTCCGGGCGTCTGCCGACGCTCGGGCCGTCCCCCCTGAAAACCTATGAATCCCTTCTACCACCGGGCACGCTTTCTCAAGAGCGCGGCCAAACTCAGTCAGGCACCAGCCGACCAGGGCATTGAAGTCGCCTTCGCCGGGCGCTCCAACGCCGGCAAGTCGAGCGCGCTCAACCTGCTCTGCAACCAGAAGAGCCTGGCGCGCACCTCCAAGACCCCCGGTCGCACCCAGCTGCTTAACTTCTTCGGCCTTGACGAGCAGCGCCGCCTGGTCGACCTACCTGGCTACGGCTACGCTAAGGTCGCTGAACAGGTCAAGACGATCTGGCAGAGCGCCTTGGCCGACTACATTGCCCAACGGGAGTGCCTGCGTGGACTGATATTGATGATGGATGTCCGCCATCCGCTAAAGAAGTTCGATATCCAGATGCTCGAATGGAACATCCACCACGGCCTGCCGACCCACATCCTGCTAACCAAGGCGGA
>NZ_AFOC01000137.1:0-6162 GCF_000224455.1 endosymbiont of Riftia pachyptila (vent Ph05) | reverse complement strand
CTGACATGGTTGCGCTAACGATGAACTCAGCGCCTTCGGCCAGAGGCATATAGACTGAGCTACCGTAATAGGCGTCCACCATTCCAAGTTGTTCCGCGATAGTCATCGCGGCACTGATCCAGGTGCCAGGCGACTCAATCAGTTCGATGATCACGGGTTCAGAAGCGACTTGCGCGTTCTTCTCCCGACGAGAGGAAAATCGCTCAAGTCGGACGTTTGGTGTTTTTCCCAGCAGAGCCGCCCACGCTTTCCACTTCAAAAAGCGTCCATCAAGTTGCCACTCCTCTCCTGGCATATCCAGCCTAATCGGTTGCTTGCCGTCGATACGGAGCATCAACGCTCGCCCCAGCTCTGATTTCTCGCCCACAATAACCTTGGCCAGAACCCGCTCTGCGGTCAGTTTTGTATAGGTATGCAGATTCAGGCCAAGCAGCATAAAAAAGAGCCCCACCAAAGCAGCGCTGGTTCCTGCACTACCAGCCAAGCTGGCCCACAGAATTTTTCGCTTGGACACCAGCCTCAGGCTCATCAGGATGATGCTCCCCCAAGGCAATCGGATGCCATCTCGACGCTCATCATGGATTAGGATCAGTTTTGACTGAGAGAGCCGTCATTCTACACGCAATAAAAAACCCCGGACCATAGTTGATCCGGGGTTTGGAATAAGCGCCTGGCAGTGACCTACTTTCACATGGGGAGACCCCACACTATCATCGGCGCTAAGTCGTTTCACTTCCGAGTTCGGGATGGGATCGGGTGGTACCAACTCGCTATGGCCGCCAGGCAAACAAGTGGTCCTGCTCCTATCGGAGCAGAACAGCATTCGGTTAGATCGCTTGGGTGTCGCATTCGCTTAACCATCCCAAAACGTTTGGGGTTATATGGTCAAGCCTCACGGTCAATTAGTACTGGTTAGCTTCACACATTACTGCGCTTCCACACCCAGCCTATCAACGTCATAGTCTTTAACGGACCTTCAGGGACCTCAAGGGTCCAGCGAGATCTAATCTTGGGAGGGGCTTCCCGCTTAGATGCTTTCAGCGGTTATCCTGTCCGTATGTAGCTACCCGGCAATGCCACTGGCGTGACAACCGGAACACCAGAGATACGTCCACTCCGGTCCTCTCGTACTAGGAGCAGCTTCCCTCAAATCTCGAACGCCCACGGCAGATAGGGACCGAACTGTCTCACGACGTTCTAAACCCAGCTCGCGTACCACTTTAAATGGCGAACAGCCATACCCTTGGGACCGACTTCAGCCCCAGGATGTGATGAGCCGACATCGAGGTGCCAAACACCGCCGTCGATATGAACTCTTGGGCGGTATCAGCCTGTTATCCCCGGAGTACCTTTTATCCGTTGAGCGATGGCCCTTCCATACAGAACCACCGGATCACTAAGACCTACTTTCGTACCTGCTCGACGTGTCTGTCTCGCAGTCAAGCACCCTTATGCCTTTGCACTCATTGCGCGATGTCCGACCGCGCTGAGGGTACCTTCGTGCTCCTCCGTTACTCTTTGGGAGGAGACCGCCCCAGTCAAACTACCCACCATACACTGTCCCCAACCCGGATAACGGGTCTAGGTTAGAACTTCAAACATACCAGGGTGGTATTTCAAGGTTGGCTCCACCGAAACTGGCGTTCCGGTTTCAAAGCCTCCCACCTATCCTACACAAGTAGGCTCAAAGTCCAGTGCAAAGCTGTAGTAAAGGTTCACGGGGTCTTTCCGTCTAGCCGCGGGTACACTGCATCTTAACAGCGAGTTCAATTTCACTGAGTCTCTGGTGGAGACAGTGTGGCCATCGTTACGCCATTCGTGCAGGTCGGAACTTACCCGACAAGGAATTTCGCTACCTTAGGACCGTTATAGTTACGGCCGCCGTTTACCGGGGCTTCGATCAAGAGCTTCGCTTGCGCTAACCCCATCAATTAACCTTCCGGCACCGGGCAGGCGTCACACCCTATACGTCCTCTTTCGAGTTTGCAGAGTGCTATGTTTTTAATAAACAGTCGCAGCCACCTGGTCTCTGCGGCCCCCCATAGCTTGCACTACGAGGGGCGTACCTTCTCCCGAAGTTACGGTACCATTTTGCCTAGTTCCTTCACCAGAGTTCTCTCAAGCGCCTTGGAATACTCATCCTGCCCACCTGTGTCGGTTTGGGGTACGGTCTATATGCAGGGGCTATTTCCTGGAACTCCTACGCCACCATATCGACAACCAACGCGATACAGTAACTACCGGAATTCGTCACCACCTGCAGGCTCAGGAATATTAACCTGATTCCCATCGACTACGCCTTTCGGCCTCGCCTTAGGGGCCGGCTAACCCTGCGCCGATTAGCGTTGCGCAGGAAACCTTGGGCTTTCGGCGTGCGGGCCTCTCACCCGCATTATCGTTACTCATGTCAGCATTCGCACTTCTGATACCTCCAGCATGCTTTACAACACACCTTCGCAGGCTTACAGAACGCTCCTCTACCATGCGTGTAAACACGCATCCGCAGCTTCGGTACACAACTTAAGCCCCGTTAAATCTTCCGCGCAGGCCGACTCGACTAGTGAGCTATTACGCTTTCTTTAAAGGATGGCTGCTTCTAAGCCAACCTCCTAGCTGTCTATGCCTTCCCACATCGTTTCCCACTGAGTTGTGATTTAGGGACCTTAGCTGGCGGTCTGGGTTGTTTCCCTTTCCACGACGGACGTTAGCACCCGCCGTGTGTCTCCCGCGATTGCACTTCCAGGTATTCGGAGTTTGCATCGGTTTGGTAAGCCGGGATGGCCCCCTAGCCGAAACAGTGCTCTACCCCCTGGAGTGAGACGCGAGGCGCTACCTAAATAGCTTTCGAGGAGAACCAGCTATCTCCGGGCTTGATTAGCCTTTCACTCCTACCCACAGCTCATCCCCTCACTTTTCAACGTAAGTGGGTTCGGGCCTCCAGCGCGTGTTACCGCACCTTCACCCTGGCCATGGGTAGATCGCCCGGTTTCGGGTCTACTCCCAGCGACTATGGCGCCCTATTAAGACTCGGTTTCCCTACGGCTCCCCTATACGGTTAACCTTGCCACTGAGAAGTAAGTCGCTGACCCATTATACAAAAGGTACGCAGTCACCCCCGAAGGGGCTCCCACTGCTTGTACGCATACGGTTTCAGGTTCTATTTCACTCCCCTCAACGGGGTTCTTTTCGCCTTTCCCTCACGGTACTGGTTCACTATCGGTCGGCAGAGAGTATTTAGCCTTGGAGGATGGTCCCCCCATGTTCAGACAGGATATCACGTGTCCCGCCCTACTCGATTTCACGATAAATAGGCTTTCGTGTACGGGGCTATCACCCTGTATCGCCGGACTTTCCAGACCGTTCCACTAACCACTCTATCGCTTAAGGGCTAATCCCCGTTCGCTCGCCGCTACTAAGGGAATCTCGGTTGATTTCTTTTCCTCCGGGTACTTAGATGTTTCAGTTCCCCGGGTTCGCCTCTACACCCTATGTATTCAGATGCAGATACCTCCTAAGAGGTGGGTTCCCCCATTCGGAAATCCTCGGATCAAAGCTAGTTTGACAACTCCCCGAGGCTTATCGCAGCCTACCACGTCCTTCATCGCCTTCTGCCGCCTAGGCATCCACCGTATGCGCTTACTCACTTGACCATATAACCCCAAAAATTCTGGGATACAATCAATGGTTACGAATGCAACATACCCAGTATCTAAGCCTTGAGAAACTTAGATACTTAATTGATAAGGATATCTTTCGATATCACCTATCAGCGATCTAACCTAATTTTTAAAGAGCAGACTTCGCAAATGCAAAGTGGCTAGCCTTCTCGCTAGACACTTCCCACTCATGAATTTGGTGGAGCCAGGCGGGATCGAACCGCCGACCTCCTGCGTGCAAGGCAGGCGCTCTCCCAGCTGAGCTATGGCCCCTGAACTCCAATCTGGTGGGTCTGGGAGGATTTGAACCTCCGACCTCACCCTTATCAGGGGTGCGCTCTAACCAACTGAGCTACAGACCCAATTTGCTCAAGTGCAGTACAGATGCTTCAAGCAACAGGCCTGTATCTGCTTTAACTGTGGATAGGTAATTTATGTGAGTACTCCGCCGACCCGGCGAAACTTTTTAAAGGAGGTGATCCAGCCCCAGGTTCCCCTAGGGCTACCTTGTTACGACTTCACCCCAGTCATGAATCACAAAGTGGTGAGCGCCCTCCCGAAGGTTAAGCTACCCACTTCTTTTGCAACCCACTCCCATGGTGTGACGGGCGGTGTGTACAAGGCCCGGGAACGTATTCACCGCGGCATGCTGATCCGCGATTACTAGCGATTCCGACTTCACGCAGTCGAGTTGCAGACTGCGATCCGGACTACGACCGGTTTTCTGAGATTGGCTCCCCCTCGCGGGTTTGCAGCCCTCTGTACCGGCCATTGTAGCACGTGTGTAGCCCAGCCCATAAGGGCCATGATGACTTGACGTCATCCCCACCTTCCTCCGGTTTGTCACCGGCAGTCCCCTTAGAGTTCCCACCATTACGTGCTGGCAACTAAGGGCAAGGGTTGCGCTCGTTACGGGACTTAACCCAACATCTCACGACACGAGCTGACGACAGCCATGCAGCACCTGTCACTCGGCTCCCGAAGGCACCAATCTATCTCTAGAAAGTTCCGAGGATGTCAAGGGCTGGTAAGGTTCTTCGCGTTGCATCGAATTAAACCACATGCTCCACCGCTTGTGCGGGCCCCCGTCAATTCCTTTGAGTTTTAACCTTGCGGCCGTACTCCCCAGGCGGTCAACTTATCGCGTTAGCTGCGCCACTAAGCCCTTATAATGAGCCCAACGGCTAGTTGACATCGTTTACGGCGTGGACTACCAGGGTATCTAATCCTGTTTGCTACCCACGCTTTCGCACCTCAGCGTCAGTATTGGTCCAGGAAGTCGCCTTCGCCACTGATGTTCCTCCGGATATCTACGCATTTCACCGCTACACCCGGAATTCCACTTCCCTCTACCATACTCTAGCCTGCCAGTATCAAATGCAGTTCCCAGGTTGAGCCCAGGGCTTTCACATCTGACTTAACAAGCCGCCTACGCGCGCTTTACGCCCAGTAATTCCGATTAACGCTCGCACCCTCCGTATTACCGCGGCTGCTGGCACGGAGTTAGCCGGTGCTTCTTCTAAAGGTAACGTCAAGACCCAAGGGTATTATCCTCAGGCTTTTCTTCCCAATTGAAAGTGCTTTACAACCCGCAGGCCTTCTTCACACACGCGGTATTGCTGGATCAGGCTTTCGCCCATTGTCCAATATTCCCCACTGCTGCCTCCCGTAGGAGTCTGGGCCGTGTCTCAGTCCCAGTGTGGCTGATCGTCCTCTCAGACCAGCTATGGATCGTCGCCTTGGTAGGCCATTACCCCACCAACTAGCTAATCCAACGCAGGCTCATCCAATAGCGCGAGGTCCGAAGATCCCCCGCTTTCCCCCGTAGGGCGTATGCGGTATTAGCTCGGATTTCTCCGAGTTGTCCCCCACTACTGGGCAGATTCCTACGCGTTACTCACCCGTCCGCCACTCGTCGCCAGAGAGCAAGCTCTCCGCGTTACCGTTCGACTTGCATGTGTTAAGCATACCGCCAGCGTTCAATCTGAGCCAGGATCAAACTCTTCAGTTTAAGTTTGATAGCTACTTATGGCAGCCAATCTTTTTGACTCGAAATTCAATCGAATTAACGCTTGAGTCTCTCGTCGATCTTTGGTCTCACCAAAGTCAACGGAGTACCCACACAAATTACCTATCCGACTTGTTAAAGAGCTTCCGGACTTTTCGTCCGGGAAAGACCGCCTATTTTACAGGCCTCCAATCTGGTGTCAAGAACTTTTTCTTGGATCCCGATCAGCGCCGTAGCGATCTCGTTTGGAGGCGCGTATTCTACAGGGCTAAGGTAGTCTGTCAACCCCTTTTTTTCAGCCCCGAGAAGCGCGCTTCCCGTCTCCTCCGTGGCCCGACTCAACCGCCGTTCGCCCCGTAAAGAGCCGCGCATTATACGGCCATCTTCCTCCCCGTCAAGACCTTATGCCATCTAATTGCACCCCCTCCCCTTCAAGCCTCAAACCTCACCATCAAACCAGCGTTACACGCGCAAACCGACGCTTGCCTACCTGGCAGA
>NZ_AFOC01000138.1:0-5785 GCF_000224455.1 endosymbiont of Riftia pachyptila (vent Ph05) | reverse complement strand
CTGTTGCGCTTTCAGAGCGCCGAGCTGGAGGCGCTGGCACTCTCCAACGACGAACTCGAACTGCTGCAGCAGGATCACAACCGCCTGGCCAACCTGGAGCGGCTGCGCAATAGCTGCGGCACTATTCTCACCCAACTGGACGAGACAGAGCCCTCGGTGCGCAGCCAGCTAGCCCGCTTTGCCGATGAGCTCGCCGAACTGTCGGGGCTGGATGCCAATCTGATCGACGCTGCCGAGACCATCGCCAGCGCGCTGATCCAGGTGGATGAGGGGGTCACCGCCCTGCGCGGTTATTTGGACGATCTCGATCTCGATCCAGATAGCCTGCAGCAGGTCGAGCAGCGGCTCGGCGCAATCCACGATACGGCGCGCAAATACCGGGTGCGCCCGGAGGCGCTGGTAGAGCGCCAGCAAAGCATCCAGCAGGAGCTGCAGACGACCGAAAACGCCGGAGAGGCACTGGAGCAGCTCGAGCAGCAGGTGCGGGAGCAGCGCGAGCGCTATTTCGAGGCTGCCTACCGGCTCAGCAAAAAGCGCCGTCAATCCGGCAAGAGGCTGGCCGCTGAGATCAGCCAGGCGATGCGCCAGCTGGGCATGACCGGCGGCCGCTTCGATGTGGAGCTGGCACCACTGGAGGCCGACGATGCCGGCGCCTCTGGCCTGGAGCGGGTCGAGTTCATGGTCTCGGCGAATCCCGGCATGCCACTGGCGCCGCTCAACAAAGTCGCCTCCGGCGGTGAGCTGTCGCGCATCAGCCTGGCGATCCAGGTCGCCACCAGCAGCTGTACCGAGACCCCCACTCTAGTGTTTGACGAGGTGGATGTGGGCATCGGCGGCGGGGTGGCGGAGATCGTCGGGCAGATGCTGCGGCGGCTCGGCAGCTCACTCCAGATACTCTGCGTAACCCACCTGCCACAGGTGGCCTCCCAGGCCAATCAGCACCTGCAGGTGCGCAAGCAGAGCGACCGCAAGAGCACCCGCACCGACATCACCCCCCTCAATCTGAACCAGCGCATCCAGGAGATCGCGCGCATGCTGGGTGGGGTGGAGATCACGCCGCAGACCTTGGCGCATGCCGAGGAGATGGTGCGTCAGGCCTCAGAGGCTGAGACGGGCATCGTAATCGGCGCGGCAGAGTGAAGGTTACCCCGCCCTCTTCGCGGCGGCGAGATTAATCTTTTCTGCGCCGCGCACAGTTTTTGTCCATGCAGCGGCCGTAGATGATCAAGGCATGGTCGGCCATTTCAAAGCCGTGCTCCGCAGCGATCTCCTTCTGTCGCGCCTCGATGGTAGCGTCCATAAACTCCGCCACCCGCCCGCAGGTAATACAGACAATGTGGTCATGGTGGCCACCCCGATCAAGCTCAAAGACCGCATGCCCGCCCTCGAAGTTATGGCGCGTCACCAGGCCGGCCGATTCAAACTGGGTGAGCACCCGATAGACCGTTGCCAGACCGATCTCCTCACCATTCTCCAGCAACATCTTGTAGACATCTTCAGCGCTGACGTGGCGCTGCGCACTGCTCTCCATGAGCTCCAGGATCTTGACCCTGGGTAGGGTGACCTTCAGGCCAGCCTTTCTGATTTCCTGGTTGTCCACCGGACCTCCAAACCAAGTTGTGTGTTTGAGCGGATGATGGGGTATGATTCCGCCGAATTTCAGCGGATTGTACTGTTAATGAGTAAGTTTCTCATCTCTTCTCTGCTCTTGGCCCTGCTGGGCGGAGTGACGGGCTGCTCCAGCACCTGGGAGGATTTCTCCCTCGTCCATATCCCGGATATCCAGCAGGGCAACCTGGTGACACCGGAGATGGTGGCGGAACTGAAACCGGGCATGAGCAAGCGCCAGGTGCGTTTTCTGCTCGGCACACCAATACTCATCGATGTCTTTCACCCGGATCGTTGGGACTACTACTACGCCCTAAAAAAGCGCAACAAGCCGGTGGATCAGAAGCGTTTCAGCGTCTTCTTCCGACGCGATAAGCTGCTCCATTACAGCGGCGACATCGCCCCTGCAGAGAACCTGCAGCGGCTTAAAGATGAGAAGGAGCAAGTGGTATCTGTACCCGACTACGAGGACGAGGGCGGCATCTTTGAGGCCTTGCTGGATCAGGTAGGAGTGGAACTGGAGGAGGAGTAATCTCCTCCCCAGCCCCCGGCATGGATCAGCGGGTGCGGTTCTTCATCGCCTTGCCCTCCGCCGCGCGCTTCTTGCGCGCCTCTTTTGGATCGGCGATCAACGGCCGGTAGATCTCCACCCGGTCTCCTGGATTCAGCTTGGCATCGGCCTTCACCATCTTGCCAAACACCCCCAGCTTGTTTTTTTTCAGGTCGATGCCGGGGAAACGCTCCCGTATCCCCGACAGCTCAACCGCCTGCGCAGCTGTGGTATCCACAGGACACTCCAGCTCCAGAATCAATTGTTCACGCAGTTCCGCATAGGCCACTTCCACCCGCATCGTCTCTTCAGCCACGATAGACCTCATCCGCTCGTTTACAGAAAGAATCGACCAGGGTATTGGCGATCTGGCTGAACACCCGCCCGAAGGCCTTATCGATCAGCCTGCTGGAGAACTCAAAATCGAGCACCAGCTCGACCTTGCTGGCGTTCTCCTGCAGCGGCGTAAAACGCCATCCCCCCTCTAATTTACGGAACGGACCATCACGCAACAGAATATCCATGCGCTCATTCTCCACCAACTGGTTGCAGGTAGAGAAACGCTGTCGGATGCCGATCCGCGACACCTCCAGCTCGCCACAGATCTGGTCATCCGTGCGCGAGATCAGGCGGCTGTCGCTGCACCAGGGCAGAAACTCGGGATAGGCCTCGAAATCGCATACCAACTGGTACATCTCCGCTGCCGAATGGTGCACCAGCGCGCTCTTGGATACCACCGGCATGATCAGAGCACCCCAACCGCGTTAAGGAAGACCATCACCACCGCCAGTGGCGTCAGGAAACGGATCGTGCCCCGCCAGAGGCTGTAGAACGGCTGTGCCATGGCGAACTCATGCTGGCTCGACTCCCGCGACATAAACCAGCCGGCGAAGATCGCGATCAGCAGACCACCCAACGGCAGCATGATATTTGCCGCCAGATAGTCGAGCAGATCGAAGAAGCTCTTGCCGAACAGCTTATAGCGCTCGCCCGACCAGAGGTTGAAGGAGAAAATGCTGCCGAGCCCGAGCAGCCAGGTGATCAGACCGATCCAACTCGCCGCGCGCACCCGCGTCATGCCCCGATTCTCCACCAACCAGGCTACCGCCGGTTCGATCAGGGAGATCGCCGACGACCAGGCGGCAAACACCAGTAGCACAAAGAAGAGCGTGCCGAACAGCTGCCCGCCCGGCATCGAGCCGAAGGCGATCGGCAGGGTCTGGAAGATCAACCCTGGGCCGGCGCCCGGCTCCAGGCCGTTGGCGAAGACGATGGGGAATATCGCCATCCCCGCCACCAATGCCACCAGGGTATCGAGAAGCGCAATCAATATCGCCGAGCCGGCAATGGAGGACTGCTTCGGCATATAGGAGCCGTAGACCATGATCGCGCCCATACCGAGGCTGAGGGTAAAGAAGGCGTGTCCCAGCGCCACCAGGATCGGGGCGCCACTGATCTCGCACTGCTGCGCCCCGTCCACCATCTCACATGCGTAGAGCAGCTTGTCGAAATCGGGCTCAAAGAGGAACTTCAGCCCCTCTGCAAAGGAGCCGGTGTTCATCGCATAACCGACCATCACGATTAACAGCACAAACAGCGCCGGCATCAGCCAGGTCACCGCCTTCTCCAGGCCGGCGCGCACCCCGCGTGCCACCACCACCATCGACATCAGCATGAACAGGGTATGCCAGGCGATCAGCCGTTCCGGATCCTCCACCAGATCACCAAACACCTGCTTCACGCCCGCGGCATCGATCCCGGAAAACACGCCGCCAGCGGCGCGAAACACATAGGCGATGGCCCAACCGGCGATCACGCTATAGTAGGAGAGGATGAAGAAACCAGCCAGCACACCACCCCAACCGATCAGCGACCAGGCGGGATGCGCACCCTCCGCCCGTGCCAGCCGGGTCATGGTGTTGATCGGGCTCTGCCGGCCGCGCCGCCCAAGCATCACCTCCGACATCATGATCGGGATGCCCACCACCGCGATGCAGAGCAGATAGACCAGCACGAAGGCACCGCCGCCGTTCTCGCCGGTGATGTAGGGAAACTTCCAGATGTTACCCAAGCCGACGGCTGAACCGGTCGCGGCAAGAATGAAGATCAGGCGGGACGACCACTGCCCGTGAATCGATTTTGCTTCCGTCATCAGCGGAACCTGTTTGCTCAATCTCTATATTAAAAGCGGCTATTCTCCGTGAATCACACGCCCATCACAAGGCGGGCTGGCTCCCTCTCCCCTCCTCGCTTAGAATGCGCTGATGGCCAAGAAATCAAAGAAAAAGTCGTCCGGGAACGGCGGCTCCACCATTGCGCTGAACAAAAAAGCGAAGCACGACTACTTCATCGAAGAGCGCTACGAGGCGGGCGTCGCGCTGGAGGGGTGGGAGGTGAAGAGCCTGCGCGCCGGACGTATCAACCTGACCGAGGCCTATGTCATCATCAACAAAGGCGAGGCGTACCTGTTTGGCGCCAACATCAGCCCGCTGCCAACCGCCTCCACCCACATCCAGCCCAACCCGACCCGCAACCGCAAACTACTGCTGCACCGGACCGAACTGAACAAGCTGATCGGCCTGGTCGAGCGCAAGGGCTTTACCCTGGTACCCACCGCCATGTACTGGAAACGTGGCCGCGCCAAACTGGAGGTCGGCCTTGGCAAGGGCAAAAAACAGCACGACAAACGCGCCGACATCAAGGACCGTGATTGGAAACGCGACAAAGAGCGGCTGTTTAAGAAGGGTTAAGGAGCCCCTGAATAAGTCTGGACGAAGTGGATTCTGATTTAGAATATTCAGATTTGAGGCGAAAATCGCACGTAATAGCCGGCTATTGCGAAGATTTGCAACGAAAAAGCTGGGCATTCTGGACGCAAGATACGCGTTCATGACTTACTTCAGAGGCTCCTTTAACGTCTGAACTGGATGAACCCAAAGAGCGCCTCGCCTACCTCAAACTCTGGCTCGGCGCGGCGACAACCATCAGCCTGTTCAACCACTTTCAAAATGCAAATTGGCAAATGCTTAGCACGGTCGTCCTTGCTATAATGACTACCGTCATCGAAATCCACCTGCTCGATCGCCGCATCAAAAGCTTGATTGAAAAGGTACAGGAGCTTTGATGGAGACTTTTCTTTCTATTTTTCTACTGGTTGCGATCGCTGCGATGTTATTTATCACTCTTGACGCAACCAAACGCCCACACTGAACTTGTGGACTGATTCGGGGTCATATTAGATAACACCTTTCGGGGGCGACACGGCTTTCGACGTGGGTTGCGAAACCTGAGGTGCATGCCGAGGAACAGCATACCTCGTAAATCCAGCTGTACCACTATAGTTGCCAACGACGACAACTACGCTCTCGCCGCTTAATAACCGGTAGAAGCCATCTGACTGGAGCCGTGCTTATGCGTCCAGAGTCCTTCGGGACACTCAGGTGTCATATCTCATAAGATCGCGCTGAAGGAAGTCCGGGCCGGATGCGCTAAAACCTAACGGAATCGCTGTATTACATGCCCTGTCGGTCGGGCGGTTTGCAGTTAAATATAATCGACACGACTAAGCATGTAGAGCCGATGGCAGAGGGCTTGCGGACGCGGGTTCGATTCCCGCCGCCTCCACCA
>NZ_AFOC01000139.1:0-5735 GCF_000224455.1 endosymbiont of Riftia pachyptila (vent Ph05) | reverse complement strand
GCTACCTTTGCAACGGCGCTACCATCGCAACATGGCGGAGGCGTTTCGCCTCTCCGGCAACCGCCTGGAGAGCGCCCGTGAACTGAGCGAACTTGATCAACTCCTGTTCGATGAAGAGGCGCGCCTGGCGAACCAACGCCAACTGCTGCAGGGCCTGATGGTGATGACCGACACCGCCCTGACGCTGCTGCAGCCATCGCCACCGGGCACCCTCGGCGGCTGGATGGAGCTGGCACGCATCGCCAAGGCGAACATCGATGACCCGACGCTGATCAGCACCCGGCTCGAGGCCTGGCAGGAGGATTTCCCCAACCACCCCGCCCTGCCCCAGCTACTAACCGGTCAGCGGGCCGAGTCGGCCGAACAGCTGCTGCAGTTCGACGCGGTTGACCACATTGCGATCCTGCTGCCGCGCAGTGGCATCTATGCCAAAGTAGCCCAAGCGGTACAGGATGGTCTGCTCGCCGCCTGGTATCAGCAACCGGCGAGCCGTCGGCCACAGCTGCGTTTCTATGACAGCAGCGATCCCGACACCATCCTCGATTCGATCGACCAGGCAGTCAGCCAGGGCGCCAAGGCGATCGTAGGCCCACTCAACAAACAGGCCCTGACGCTGCTGCTGAAGAGCGATGGCTTCCCAATCCCGCTGCTGGCGCTCAACCACACCAGCGATGGCGGCACCCCGCCAGCCAACCTCTACCAGTTCGGCCTCTCCCCAGAGGGCGAGGCGCAGCTGGTGGCAGAACGTGCCTGGCTCGAGGGCCATACCAGCGCCTTGAGTCTCACCCCCAGCGGCGACTGGGGAGAGCGTATCGCCGAGAGTTTCCGCACACGCTGGCTGACACTGGGCGGTGTGCTGGTGGAGCAGCAGCAGTATCAGGCGAAGGAGAACGACTTCTCTGCACCGATCCGCAGCCTGCTCAATCTGGACGAGAGCAACGAACGCCGCCGGGTGCTGCAGCAGACCATTCACCGCACGCTCGAATATGAACCCAGGCGGCGCCAGGATGCTGACTTCATCTTTCTCGCGGCACGCCCGCAAAAGGCACGTCAGCTGCGCCCGCAGCTACAGTTTCACCACGCCGGGCAGCTGCCAGTCTACGCCACCTCACACATCTACAGCGGTGCCGCAGAACCGGAGAAAGACAAGGATCTGGGGCATATCTTGTTTGTCGAGATCCCCTGGCTGCTGGATCAGGAAGACCAGAGCCCGCTCTCCCGCAACCAGCTGAAGCGACTGATCCCAAGCATCGAACAGCGCTATGCGCGCCTCTATGCCCTCGGCATCGATGCCTACAATCTGCTGCCACAGCTGCCGGCCCTGGCCGCCGACACCAACCGCAGCCTGGATGGCAAGACCGGCACCCTCTACCTCGACCACAAAAACCGCATCCATCGCCAGCTTGCCTGGGCGGAGATGCGTAATGGTCGGGCCCGACTTACCGGTTATGCGCCGCGCATCGAAGCCCCGCTCGGCAACGAGCAACTGATCGAACTTGAGCTCGAACCAAGCGCTGCCGAGCAGCAGCCAGTCACGCCATTCACCCCGGAAGCCGTCGTCTCACCATGAAGGCCAAGCACCTGATCCGTGGCGAACAGGCCGAGCGCCTTGCCTGCCGTCATCTGCAGGCCGAGGGACTGCGGCTGCTGGAGCGCAACTACCGCACCAAGCAGGGTGAAATCGATCTGGTGATGCAGGATGGCAACAGCCTGGTCTTCGTCGAGGTGCGCTATCGCAAGTCAGACAACTTCGGCAGCGCCGCCGAAAGCATCACCGCCGCCAAACGGGCCAAACTGATCGCCGCCGCCAACCACTATCTGCTGCGTCAGACCGACCGCCCGAGCCGCTTCGACGTGGTCGCCATCAGCGGTGACCAGCCCCCCGGCGTCGAGTGGATCCGCAACGCCTTTGATGCCTTCTGAGCAGCCAGACTGACAGCTATCGCAGCCGATTTTCTTCAATTCACCATCCCCAGAGGATCGGCAACCGGGTACAATGCACCGATGGAACTTAGTGATCACGTCAGACAGATTTTCAGCGAGAGCATCCAACTCAAGATCGACGCGCTGCCACAGCTTCACCGATCAGATCAGCGCAGCCGCGGAGCTGATCGTCAGCCGGCTGCTGGAGGGGAACAAGACCTTCAGTTGCGGCAACGGCGGCTCCGCCGGCGACGCCCAGCACTTCTCTTCCGAGATGCTCAACCGCTTCGAGCGGGAGCGGCCAGGGCTGCCAGCCATCGCGCTGACTACCGACAGCACCACCATCACGGCGATCGCCAACGACTACAGTTATGAACGCGTGTTTGCGCGCCAGATCGAGGCGCTTGGCCAGCCCGGCGATCTGCTGCTAGCGATCTCCACCAGCGGTAACTCGGTCAACGTCAATGCGGCGGTGGAGGCGGCCCATGAGCGCGGCATGGGAGTGATCGCTCTCTGCGGCCGGGACGGCGGCGAGCTGAAGAAACTCCTGCTGGCCGATGATGTCGAACTCTGCGTTGCGTCGGATGTAACCGCACGCATTCAGGAGGTCCATCTGCTGATCATCCACTGTCTGTGTGACTTGATCGATCGACAGCTACTGGGCAACTGACACCGCTCCACTGACGAGGATTTTATGAGCCATTTCGTTGTACCACTGGTCTCCCTGCTATTCACCGTCACTCTGCTACAAGGCTGCGCCGCCGCCGTCGTGGGCGGCGCCGCCACTGGCGTCTCCATCGCTCACGACCGCCGAACCATGGGCACCTTCATCGAGGATCAGAATATTGAGCTGAAGGCTTCCAGCCTGCTGCGCAACGACGCCACGCTCTCCGAGCACAACCATATCAGCGTGACCAGCTTCAATATGGTGGTGTTGCTGACCGGCCAAGCCGCCTCCGCAAGTGATCGGCTGCGTACGGAACAGATCGTGAAAAAGGTTGAGAAGGTACGCCGCGTAGTCAATGAATTGGAGGTCGGCTCGGGCGCTTCGTTTGGCGAAATCACCCGTGACTCCGCCCTCTCGGCAGAAGTAAAGTTCAAACTGACCAAGGTGAAGCTACCAGGCTTCGATCCGCTGCGCATCAAGGTAATCACCGAACGCGGCGTGGTCTATTTGATGGGGCTGGTGAGCCGAGCCGAAGCGGATGCCGCCACCGGGCAGGTTCGCAAGATCAGCGGCGTGCGCCGCGTGGTGCGGGTCTTCGAATACATCTGATGCCGTTGCCACTCAGCTTGAGCAGCAAGGTCGCACCGCTCCCGGCTGTTGCGCAAAAGGCCTTGAAGGCGATTGTCGGCAGTGATGCGCTGCTCACCGAACCCGCCGACTGCCTCCCCTACGGTTACGACAACAGCCGCCAGCAGGCGCTGCCCCAGGCGGTGGTATTCGCCAGCGAGGCGGCGCAGATCGAAGCGATCCTGGCGCTCTGCAACAGGCACCAGATCCCGCTGACCCCGCGCGGCGCGGGCACCGGCACCACCGGCGCCACGGTGCCGGACCAGCATGGAATCGTGCTCTCTCTGGAGCGGATGGACCGGATCCTGGATATCGACCCCGGCAACCGACTCGCTCGGGTGGAACCCGGGGTCACCAACCAGACCTTGCAGCTAGCGTTGGCAGAGCACGGCTTCTTCTGGCCACCGGACCCGACCAGCGCCTCGGTCTGCACGATTGGCGGCAATCTGGCCTACAACTCTGCCGGCCCCCGGGCAGTCAAATATGGCACGCCGCGGGAAAACACCCTTGGATTGCAGGCTGTCACCGGCGCCGCTCAGACCATCCGCACCGGCGTCAACACCACCAAGGGGGTGGTAGGCTACGATCTGACGCGTCTGCTGATCGGCTCAGAAGGCACCCTAGCCATCATCACCGAGGCGACCCTCAAGCTGACCCCGCTGACACAGGCCAGGCAGACCCTGCAGGCCAGCTATCGCGACATCCACGCCGCTGCCAAGGCGGTCTCCGCCATCATGGCGCAACCCACCACCCCCTGCGCGCTCGAGTTCATGGATGGCGCGGCACTCGAGATGGTGCGCGACTTCTCCGATCTGGCCCTGCCCCCGGAGGTCGGCGCATTGCTGATGATCGAGGTGGACGGCGCCAGCCACTCGATTGAACAGATCGCAGCTGAGGTGGCAACGGCCGCAACGGTCGAAGGGCTGATCGAGATCCACCAGGCCAAAACCACCGAGGAGATTGCGGCTCTATGGAAGACCCGAAAGGCACTCTCACCAGCACTGCGTAATGTCGCACCGAAAAAGATCAACGAGGATGTGGTGGTGCCGGTCTCACATATTCCCAGGCTGATCGACGAGCTAGAGCGCCTCTCCGCTCAGAGTGGCATCACCATCATTAATTTCGGCCACGCAGGCAATGGCAACATCCACGTCAATCTGTTGCTCGATCCCGACGACCCACTGCAGATGGCAGCGGGTAATGCCGCCCTCAGCCAACTCTTCGATCTAGTTCTGGCGCTGGGAGGGACCATCTCTGGCGAGCATGGCGTCGGTCTGGCAAAACGGGATTTTGTCCCGCGGGAGATCGACCCTCCCACTCTCGAACTGATGCGCGCCATCAAACGCCAGTTTGACCCCAACAACATCCTCAATCCAGGCAAGCTTTTCACGTACAGTTAATGGTACAGTTAATACACTTGAAATAAATGCGTGAATCAGTTAACGTTTTCACCTCGTATTTAGCCAAATGCATGCAGTCTCTCTTTTTACTGCCGCTAGCCTGAGTAAGCATATAAAGCAGTAGCCAGATCGTTATCCGAGCGAGAAAAGAGGCGAATAAAGCCCGACGCCCCTCAACAGGAGAATCGGTGGATGAAGATGACCAGAAACAAGACCTTGGTCGTGGCTTCATTAGCCGCAGCACTTTTCAGCAGTAGCCTGCCAGCCGAAGAGCGTCCCCTACAGGTCGACTCACAGGGTTTCTGTTCAAGCCTGCCCTCAGTGGACCGGGTAGAGCTCTCCCAGCACATTCTCAAGCTGCACAACAATCTGCAGCACCAGCAAGCAGAGCTGACCAGGGCAGAGATTGAAAAACGCTTTGACAGCACCGACGCGGTCATCACCATCATCCTGCCCGGCGGACTTCTCTACGCCGCCTACCGGAAAGCTGACCACCTAAAGACCAAGGCCCGGCTTGAGCAGGTATCTTCCGATCTCAACCGACTCTCTGTTGACTTGGTCGCTTTCAACCCGATCGGCTCCATCCAGGTCGCACAAGCCCACTAGCATCTGGATTACCACTCGTCCCGGCCAGCCCGTACAACAACACAATAAAAAAGCCGGCCAAATGGCCGGGCTTTTTTATTGGCATTAGAAGCTCATTCGATCATCAATCAATCTGCCGCCGCAGGGGGCATTTGGTGCGGTCATAATCCTCTCCCAAGCCATCCCAAGCGTAGTTGAGTGCAAACTGGATGCGCGAGTGGAAGTGGTCTTCGCCAATCGAATCCAGCAGACCAGTGCGGCGAATCGTCTTCATAAACTGCCGCTTCATCCTGGCCACGACAAACTCGATGTGCAGCGATTTTAACCGATCGGCCAGGTGATGCAGGACCTCCTCACCACTTGAATCCATCTGGTTGATGGCCTCGCCATCGATAATGATGTAGCGCAGGTTCGGGTACTTAGAGACCAGTTCCAGCACCTTGTCCTCAAAATAACCGGCATTGGCGAAGTAAAGTGAGCCGTCGAAGCGTAGCAGGGCAATCTTGTCGCTGGTCTGCAGTTCGGGAAACACC
>NZ_AFOC01000140.1:0-5694 GCF_000224455.1 endosymbiont of Riftia pachyptila (vent Ph05) | reverse complement strand
TAGCTCCAGCTCAGTGGATAGACGGCCATGGTCTCGTACATCACGTCGGTCCAGTCCTCGAAGGTGGCGACGCGGAACAGGGTCAGCATGGCGATGGTGATGTTCTCCCACAGCTCCGGGTTGATGGTGTGGAAGAACATGCTGCCCGCTGCGGCGTAGATATAGAAGATGATGAACATCAGCAGCGAGACGTAGCCCATGCGCGGGATCGCGGTGACAAAGGCGTTCAGCAACACCCGTAGCTCCGGGATGATGGAGATCAGCCGCAGCACCCGGAAGATGCGCAGCAGTCGCCCGAGTAGCGCCGCCTCACTATCCTCCACCGGAATTAGGCTGGCCACCACGATGATGAAATCAAAGACATTCCAGGCCTTGCTGAAGAAGCGTTTCAGACTCTGCTCGGCGATTATGCGGATGCTGATTTCCAGCAGAAAGAACAGGGTAATGCCGATATCGAGGATTGCGAAGACGCTGCTCAGAGTCGGCGGGATGGCGTAGGTCTTGGCGCCGATTACCATCGCTGAGATCAGGATCACCAGGATTACGAAGGTCTCGAAGCCCTTGTTTTCGCGGATTGAGATGAAACGGTTCTGGAGGCTGGCTGCGCTGAGGTTCATGGGGTTCGGGGTGGCTGGAGTTCGGATTTTCGGGTCGCGGATTATAGCTGCTGCCGCGGAAAAATCACGTGGCCGTTGGCTCAGATTGGGGTATGGGTTCAGCAGGCAGATCGGCTTACGACTGCAATGCAGTGTGGGGCGCTGCTGTTTGGCTCAGCCTCTTGCGTGGTTTTCTACTCGCGCTGCTGACGACCTATCGTCCCCAGGTCTTGAAGCGTTTTTTACAGTAGTCGAGTAGCTCACGGTAGTTGCGGAAGTGGAGCTCGAAGCCCGCTTCCGCCGGGGCGTCGAGTTCGCACCAGTCGTTGCTGTAGTCGCGACAGATCTGCGGGCGCTCGGCGTAGATACCGCAGGCGCCGCTCGGCTGGATGTGTTCGCAGCGGGCCTGGAACAACAGAAACCAGCCATCCTCATCTTTATAGACCTCCACCCCCTGGTGGGAGATCTGCCACAGCAGGTGCTCGAAATCGACCTTGGAGCGTGGTGCGACGCCGAGGGCCTCGGTGGTGTAGCTGCAGCATTTTGAACCGCTGCAGCGGCCACACTTGTCATCCACTCGGGTTACTGCGGGTTTTTTGATGTGCCCTCCGGATGGTGCCGGTGCCGATGGCGTTTGGGCTTGTCACCCTCGGCCCTGTTTTCGTCGTGCTTTTTATGATGACCACTACTGTGGCCTCTGCCGTGGTGCTTACGGCCATCCTTGCTGCGATGCTGCACACGCTTGCTGCGGTCCGGGTAGATGCGGCTCTTTGGGTCGACCTCTGCCAGCAGTTCGGCGGAGACCGTCTCCATCGGGATGGCGTGGCCGGTGTACTTGGCGATGTCGGGAAGGGAGAAGGCGTAGGTCTCGCAGGCGAAGCTGATGGCGTCGCCGCTGGCGCCGGCGCGGGCGGTGCGGCCGATACGGTGCACATAGTCTTCCGCATCCTCCGGCAGATCGTAGTTGACTACGTGGGTGACATCCGGGATGTGCAGGCCGCGCGCCGCCACGTCGGTGGCGACCAGTACCGATAGTTCACCGGACTGAAATTTGTTGAGCAGGTTGAGGCGTTTTTTCTGTGGCACATCGCCGGAGAGCACCGCAGTGTCGATCTGGTTGCCCTGCAGGAAGCCCCAGACCTTGTCCGCGACCCGTTTGGTGTTGACGAAGACGATGGTGCGGCTCGCCTCTTGCCTGCGCAGCAGGCCGATCAGCAGCGGGATCTTCTCCTCGTTGGCAACCATGTAGCCGATCTCTCGCACTTTCTCAGCGGTGACCTGTTCTGGTTGCACCTCCACATGCTGCGGGTTGTTCATGTGTTCGTAGGCGAGCTCTTGCACCCGGTAGGAGAGGGTGGCGGAGAACAGCATGCCGAGGCGGCGGGTTGGGCCCGGGCAGCGCCGCAGCAGGTAACGGATGTCCTTGATGAAGCCGAGGTCGAACATGCGGTCCGCCTCATCCAGCACTACCACCTGGATCTCATTGAGGTTGTATACATGCTGTTTGAAGTAGTCGATCAGTCGTCCGGGGGTGCCGACCAGGATATCAACGCCTTGCTGCAGCTGATTGCGCTGCTGTTCGTAGCCGGTGCCGCCATATACCGCGGCAGTGGTGAAGTCGGTATGCTTGCAGAGTGCCTCGGCGTCTTTGTGGATCTGCACTGCTAGTTCGCGGGTCGGGGCGAGCATCAGTGCGCGGGGTTGGTTGGGCCGGCGTTGTTCGCTGCTGGGGTGGTCGATCAGGTGCTGCAGGGTCGCGACTAGGAAGGCAGCGGTCTTGCCGGTGCCGGTCTGCGCCTGGCCGGCGACATCGTTGCCGGCGAGGGCGATTGGCAGGGTCTCTGCCTGGATCGGGGTGCACTGGATGAAGCCTGCCTCGGTGATGCCCTGCAGGAGTTCAGGGGCGAGATCGAATTGGTCGAATCGTGTGTCTGTCAAGTGTGTTTTGCTCATGGCGGGCAAGGATAACCCAATTTTTGTGAACTTTGGACTTGAATTAGTGGGATTTTTTCGATCCAATAAGCGACTCGTCACTGTTTGTGGCGTGAATTCACCTGATTTACCTGCTTCTAGGAACCCAAACACAGAGCACCATGCGGTGCCTGGTGTCTTCCCAGATCTTTTTGGAGAAACCCAACGTGAGTGGACAGATTGTTCATGTGACGGACGACTCTTTCGAGTCAGATGTGCTGCAGTCAACCCTGCCGGTCCTGATTGACTATTGGGCGGAGTGGTGTGGCCCCTGCAAAATGATCGCACCGGTGCTGGATGAGATCGCGGCCGAATACTCCGGCAAGCTCAAGGTCGCCAAGCTGAATATTGATGATAATTCCAACACCCCGCCCCAGTACGGTATCCGTGGTATCCCCACGCTGATGCTGTTCAAGAATGGCGAGGTTGAGGCGACCAAGGTGGGCGCGGTCTCCAAATCACAGCTGACCGCGTTTATCGACAGTAATCTCTGAGCGCTGGCAGAAGCCTGGTGACTGGACGCGTCACGAATGCCTGCTAGACTTCCCGCAACGCGAATCCGCACGCAGATCGCCCCCATCAAAATCTGAAGATACTTTTTCTCGGCTTGTCCCCATATCGGGGGCGACTCTCTTTTCCCGCCGATCCCATCAACTCAAAACCATCCCAAAACACCATGAACCTGACTGAACTTAAAAAGATGCCGGTCCCAGAACTGGCCGACCTCGCGCGCGATATGAAGATCGAGGGCATGGCGCGTACCCGTAAACAGGATCTGATTTTCGCCATCCTCAAGGCCCATGCGAAGAAGGGCGAGGACATCTACGGCGATGGGGTGCTGGAGATCCTGCCGGATGGTTTTGGTTTTCTGCGTTCGGGCGACAGCTCTTACCTGGCCGGGCCAGACGATATCTATGTCTCACCGAGTCAGATCCGCCGTTTCAGCCTGCGTACCGGCGACACCATCTCCGGTAAGATTCGCCCGCCAAAGGATGGCGAGCGCTACTTCGCGCTGCTCAAGGTCTCCGAGATCAACTTCGACAAGCCGGAGAACGCCAAGAACAAGATCCTGTTCGAGAACTTCACTCCGTTGTTCGCCAACCAGAAGTTCACTCTGGAAAAGGGTAACGGCAGCACCGAGGACATCACCGCCCGCACCATCGAACTCTGTGCCCCGATCGGCAAGGGGCAGCGCGGCCTGATCGTCTCTCCGCCCAAGGCGGGCAAGACCATGATGCTGCAGAATATCGCCCAGTCGATCGCCTACAACCACCCCGAGTGCTACCTGATCGTGCTGCTGATCGACGAGCGTCCGGAAGAGGTGACCGAGATGGCCCGCTCGGTGCGCGGTGAGGTGATCTCCTCCACCTTCGACGAGCCGGCCACCCGCCACGTGCAGGTCGCCGAGATGGTGATCGAGAAAGCCAAGCGGCTGGTCGAGCACAAGATGGACGTGGTGATCCTACTCGACTCCATCACACGCCTGGCGCGCGCCTACAACACCGTCATCCCCTCCTCCGGCAAGGTGCTGACCGGTGGTGTCGACGCCAACGCCCTGCACCGTCCCAAGCGTTTCTTCGGCGCCGCGCGCAACGTGGAGGAGGGCGGCAGCCTGACCATCATCGCCACCGCCCTGGTGGAGACCGGCTCGCGCATGGACGATGTGATCTACGAGGAGTTCAAGGGCACCGGCAACATGGAGGTCCACCTGGATCGCCGCATCGCCGAGAAGCGCATCTTCCCCGCCATCAACATCAACCGCTCTGGCACCCGCCGCGAGGAGCTGCTGATGAAAGAGGGCGATCTGCAGAAGATGTGGATCCTGCGCAAAATCCTGCATCCTATGGATGAACTGGCGGCGATGGAGTTCCTCTTCGACAAGCTCAAGGTCTCCAAGACCAATCAGGAGTTCTTCGACGCGATGCGGCGTTGAGGTAATGACTGACCTGGTTGCCACCGCGCCCCGGGTTTTATCCTGACGCCAGGCAGCATGCCGTGACTGCAGCGTTCCCCCAGCAAACCTGATGCGATGAAGGCGATGATCCTCGCGGCCGGGCGCGGCGAGCGCATGCGCCCGCTCACCGACCATACCCCCAAGCCGCTGCTGTCAGTGGCGGGCAAGCCGCTGATCCAGTACCACATCGAAAATCTGGCCCGTGCCGGCGTGCGTGAGTTGGTGATCAACCATGCTCACCTGGGTGAACAGATCGAGGCCTGGCTGGGTGATGGGGCGCAGTTTGGGGTTTCAATCCGCTACTCCCCCGAAGCCGAGGCGCTGGAGACCGGCGGCGGCATCTATCGTGCGCTACCTTTACTGGGAGAGGCGCCCTTCCTGGTGGTCAACGGCGATGTCTGGTGCGACTTCGATCCCAGCCGCCTACAGCTGGCCGGAGGAGATCTGGCACAGCTACTGATGGTCGCCAATCCGGACCACCACCCAGGGGGGGATTTTCATCTGCAGGCGGGGCGGCTGGATGACCAGGGCAGTCCAAAGCTGACCTTCAGTGGCATCGGCCTCTATCGTCCGGCGCTGTTTGAAGGCTGCCGGGCTGGCCGCTTCCCGCTGGCGCCACTGTTGCGGAATGCGATGGCTCAGGGCCGGGTGGCCGGCGCTGAACATCATGGTCGCTGGATCGATGTCGGCACTCCGCAACGCTTGCAAGAGCTGGAGCGCAAACTCACAGGATAAACTCGACCATGGGCCAGGAGATCAGCTCAAGCATCTTTTCCCCGGATGACTTCCGCGAGTTTCGGCAGCGGCTGAAGGCAGAGACCCGGCTCCTCGCCGAGTGGTTCAGAGAGGGCCGTTTTGCGTCGGTTGGGCACAGCGGTGGATTTGAGCTGGAGGCCTGGCTGGTGGATGGTAGTGGCTATCCTGCACCACTCAATCAACCCTTTTTGCAGGCCCTCGACAACCCGTTGGTGGTGCCCGAACTAGCCACCTTCAATGTGGAGCTCAACAGTACTCCGCGCGCGATTAGAGGAACAGTCTTTTCCGAGATGGCGGCAGAGTTGCAGCAGCTTTGGTGCCAATGCCGGGATGCCGGCGCGCCGCTGGATGTCCGTCCAGGCATGATCGGCATTCTGCCAAGCCTGCGCCAGTCTGATCTCAGTCTGGCTAATATGT
>NZ_AFOC01000141.1:0-5653 GCF_000224455.1 endosymbiont of Riftia pachyptila (vent Ph05) | reverse complement strand
TGCACTGCTCGTCGAGGGGCAGGTGCAGAAACCAGATCGAGACCTCGCCCTGTGGATTGTCCGGTTCTGCAAGCAGGACAGCAAACCAGGCCTGCTGCTGCAAAGGTAGGGGATAGGGGCTGCGGGTACATTCAAAGTCGAGAAAGGCCGCTCTGTCGATCGGGTTCACACGACGTCCCATATCGAAATAACTGGGCTGGAAGCCGCTCGTTTCCAGCAGTTCGGCGAGAGTGGAGCCTGGTTTCATGCCTGCACCCAGTCGATCAGGTGATACTCCAGGTCATCCGCTTCCGCTTCAGGCACCACCCGGCCGCAGATGGTATGGCCCGCAGCGGCAACGCTGTGAGGGTCGTGGGAGCGCAATGGGTGCCAGCTGGGGAGTTCTGCACCTTCTGCCAGCAGCCGATAGGCGCAGGTAGAGGGCAGCCAGTAGGGGTCATCCAGGTCTTTGGGTGTGAGTGTGATGCAGCTTGGCACCAGGGTGGAGCGCTCCTGGTAGCGGCTGCAGCGGCAGCTGTCGAGGTCGAGCAGGTCACAGACCACGTTGGTGAAATAGATCTCCCGGGTCTCAGCATCCTCCAGCTTCTGCAGGCAGCATTTGGCGCAGCCGTCGCAGAGCAACTCCCATTCGCTGGCGGAGAGCTGTTCAAGTGGTTTCGATCTCCAGAATGGTATTGTCACTATCGATCCGGCGGCTGTTGATGGGGTGGCGCATTGTCCGGGTTCCATCGAGTCTGTGCAACGCTTGACAGGGAGGCGGGGGATTGTATGACCTGTGTCACATTATGCGGCCGCCTCTAACTCGAGGTTTTTTCAGTTTTTTTCACTTGTCAAATTCTTTATGCACACCCTAGTCGTTTGCTTCGCAATGCCTGGGTGCTGCCTGACAGATTTTTACTTGGTCTGTCAATATATTTGTAACTAGTTGAAATTAAAGGATATATCTAGATTGTATAAAAACTGATCAATCTAACAGGAGGGCTTGAGCGACAAGGGCTGCAGGCAAATACAATCACCTTACCCACAAAGTTATCCACAAGAACTGTGGAAAGATGAGGCGGCGGTTATCTATCTGTCTGAACTGCCTGGATTTCGGGGCTGGAGAGGGCGGTTTCGTTGTAGAGGCGACTCTGCTCTTGGATCTGTTGATCCAGTATCTGATTACGGCGCCACCCCTCCTGGAGATCTTGTGAGAGTGTTTGTAGGCGCTGCCTGGCTGCCAGGTTCTGCTCGCGTAGACGCTGACCTGCTGCGAGTAGTTCGCTGACTTGGCGGTTCAAGCTGTTGATGTCGGGCCGGTTGTCGTCCGCCAGTGCGCTGGGGACGGTTGGGAGGAGCAGTATCGTCAGCAGGGATAGGGGTAAGATAGACATATCTCGCTGGGGCCTGTGGCGCTGGCGGGTGAATTTTGTTCTGATTTGGTGTCGGTTATTTTTACACTTTTTATGACGAAAGATTATGGCGGATAGGCCCGACTATCAAGCGGTAATTGATGCCGCTTGTTGTCGTTTTGGCGTGCGCATGCGGGGGCATGAGCTCTTGTCCATCGATTTCCTGCCGCGAACCTGGCTCCTGATGGATGCGACAGAGAGGAACGTCTCTGCGATTGTCCAACAGATCGAGGCCTATCTGGTTGATCCGCAACAGTCGATTAGCTGCCGTCGTTTTTCGCAGGGCACACCCTTTCAGCAGCGGGTGTGGCAGCGCCTGCGCCAGATCCCGCCGGGTTCCACCCTTACCTATGGTGCATTGGCGGCTGAGTTGGGAACCAGCCCCAGGGCAGTGGGCAATGCTTGTCGTGCCAACCCCTGTCCATTGGTGGTGCCCTGCCATCGGGTGGTAGCCGCCACTGGGCTGGGGGGGTTTGCCGGCAGGCGGAGTGGGACAAAACTGGCGATAAAGGCCTGGCTGCTACGGCATGAGGGGGCATTGTGAGTGAAGCGGTGGTGGAGCAGGCGCTGATCGAGGCGTTTGCCGATGCGCTTTGGATGGAGCGGGGACTCAGCCAGAATACCCTGGTCGCCTACCAGAGCGATCTGTCGAAGCTCTCGCTGTGGCTGCAGCGCCAACGCGGCAAAAGATTGCTCGAGGCGGGACAGAAGGATCTGTTGGGCTATTTGGCGGTGCTGGCGCAGCAGGGTCGCCAGGCCCGCTCCAGTGCCCGGCTGCTCTCTTGTATGCGCCAGTTTTACCAATATGCGGTGCGGGAGAGTCTGCTCAGCGCCGACCCCAGTGCGCAGATCGAATCGCCGAAACTGCCTCGCCCGTTACCGGGCACCCTCACTGAGCGCGAGGTTGAGCAGCTATTGGCGGCCCCCGACGTGGGCGATCCTCAGGGGGTTCGTGATAGGACCATGCTGGAGCTGCTGTATGCTACCGGCCTGCGGGTCTCGGAGCTGATCGATCTGCGCCCAGAGCAGATCAGTCTGAGCCAGGGCGTGGTACGGGTCATCGGTAAGGGCGACAAGGAGCGGCTGGTGCCGATGGGGGATGAAGCTCAGTCGTGGATCGAGCGTTTTCTGCGCGGACCGCGCCAGGCGATCCTGGGTCAGCGGGTCTGTATCCACCTGTTTCCTACTCGACGCGGCAGCGGCATGACCCGACAGGCATTCTGGTATCTGATCAAGCGCCATGCCCGGCAGGCGGACATCGACAAACCAATCTCACCCCATACCCTGCGCCACGCCTTTGCCACCCATCTGCTGAATCACGGTGCAGATCTGCGCGTGGTGCAGCTGCTGCTTGGCCACAGCGATCTCTCCACCACCCAGATCTATACTCATGTGGCGCGGCAGCGGTTGAAAGCTCTCCATGCCAAACACCATCCGCGAGCCTGAAGCGGATGCTGCATGGGTCCTGTCAATGCCTGATGTGCAGCGGGAACTGTGCTACATTCCCGCGATTATTACATTCAGCTTTGCGGGGAGGTGAATATGTCTTCATTCGATATTGTCTCTGAGGTGGATCTGCAGGAGGTCCGTAACGCCGTGGATCAGGCCAATCGGGAGGTCAGCACCCGATTCGACTTCAAAAAGGTGGATGCCAGTTTCGAACAGAATGACTCCGAGATCACACTACGCGCCGAGCAGGAGTTTCAGCTGCAGCAGATGCGGGATATCCTGCGGCAAAAACTGGTCAAACGGAACGTTGATGTGGGCTGCATGGAGATCCGGGAGCCGGAGACTAGCCTCAACGCCGCTCGCCAGCTGGTGATCATCCGCCAGGGCATAGATACCGATACCGCGCGCAAGATAGTCAAGGCGATCAAGGCCACCAAGATCAAGGTGCAGGCGCAGATCCAGGGTGAGCAGGTGCGGGTGAACGGCAAGAAGCGGGACGACCTGCAGCAGATTATCGCCACGCTCAGAGAGGCGGACTACGGGCTGCCTCTACAGTTTCAAAACTTCAGGGATTAACTCATGCAATATTATCGTTTGCGAAATCGCCTCAGGCGGGTTGCGGCACCACTACTGGGTGGGATGCTGCTATTTTCCGGGCTGGTGGTTGCCGCTGACAGGGCGGAGATCGAGCTGGTCAGGCAGGGGGTCGGCAAACTGCTGGGAGGGGAGACGCCCGACAGTATCCAGCCTTCGGTGATACAGGGGGTCTACGAGGTGATGATCGGGCCGCGTCTGGTCTACGTCAGCGCCGATGGAAAATATCTGCTCAATGGCAAGCTGTTCGATATCGAGACCCGCGAGGATCTGACTACCCCCAAGGTTGCCAAAGCGAAGGCGCGGGCGATTGAGGCGGTGGGTGAAGAGAATATGGTGATCTTTGCGCCAGAGAAGTTTGAGCACACGGTGACGGTGTTCACCGACATCGATTGCGGCTACTGCCGCAAGCTGCACAGTGAGATAGGCCAGTACAATGATCTTGGCATCCGCGTGCGCTACATGATGTTCCCACGTGCCGGGGTGGGCAGTAGCTCCTTCGACAAGGCGGTCGCTGTCTGGTGTGCCGACGACCGTCAGAAGGCGATGACGCTCTCGAAAGCGGGCAAACAGGTTGAGCAAAAAAAGTGTGAAAACCCGATCATCCAGCACATGGAACTGGGGCAACTGCTGGGCGTGACCGGTACCCCCGCGATCTTCTTTGACGATGGCGAACTGCTACCGGGCTATGTGCCTGCAAAGCGCATGCTCTCCTATTTGAAGGCGAAACAATCCCAGTAGCAGCAGCAACGAATCGATGTCAGCTGAGAGGGGGCTTTGGCGCCCTCTTTGTATATTTGCAGCTGTGCAATAGAGATTAATATCATCGGATAGTTGCCGCTTAATGGGTGGCGCGGATCGAAACAGCCAAGTTTGGGACAGGGGGGACACGTGGAGTTAGCGGTTGTGATGCGTACTGATACGGGAGTGGTACGCCAACGCAATGAGGATGCGGTGGGAGCAGATCCTGATGCTGGCATCGTTATCCTCGCGGATGGTATGGGCGGCGCCAATGCCGGCGATGTGGCGAGCAACCTGGCGGTCAACCTGCTGCTCAACCGGCTGCTGGATACTCCCGGTGTCGCCAGTGGTCCGGTGGATTGTGATCAGTTGCGCCTGACGGTCCAGGAGGTCAACTCCGCGATCTATTCAGCGGCCCAGGAGATGCCCGAGTGCAAGGGTATGGGCACCACCCTGGTGTTGGGCATGTTTCGTGGAAACGATCTGATCTACGGCCATGTGGGTGACTCCCGTCTCTACCGCTTACGCGGAGGGGAGCTGGAGATGCTGACCCGTGACCACTCACTGGTCGAGGAGCTGGTTGCTCAGGAGGTCTTCTCCTCCACCGAAGAGGCGCGCAGGTCAGGGGTGCCGGGCAGCGTGCTCTCACGTGCCTATGGCATCTTCCCCTATGTCGAGGTGGATCTGGAGAAGACACGCCTGGAGACGGGCGATCTCTACCTGCTCTGCACCGACGGACTGAACGGTATGCTAAGCTCGAACGAGATTCACGAATATTTGATGGCAGGCGATGAAGATCTGGAACAGACGGCCGATCAGCTGATAGAGGCCGCCTGTGAGAAGGGTGGCATGGATAATGTCTCTGTCATCCTTGTCAGAGTTTGGGACGACAAGGAGGCCGAGCTTCTGCAGCAATAGTGGGGAACCGGTGATGGAAAAACTCGTGATGATCGATAAAGGAAGGGTCTTGAGAGAGGTCGATCTCAGTGGTAAGCGGGTGATGATTGGAAGGGATCCGATGAGTGATATCTGCCTCAATGACACCTCGGTCAGCCGCCACCACGCCGCGGTGGTGCGCATCTTCAACGAATATTTTCTGGAAGACCTGCGTAGTACCAACGGCACCAAACTCAACGGCCACGAGATCCGAAACACTTCCTCAAGCATGGCGACCGAATCAACTTGGGCGTCTTTGAGTTTGAATTTCAGGTGGGCGAGGACAGAGCACAAGAGCCTGAGCTGGATCGAACTGTGGTGCTTCATCCGGCGGATCAACGCCGCCCAGCCNCTGTGGAAAAAACAGCGCATCAAGCGCTAGCGGCGCATGTACTCTATCCTGGATGGTCCTGAACGAGGCAAGCAGCAGGCATTGCAGGATCAGTTCTTTACCATCGGCAAGCCGGGCAGCGATCTGGCGCTGATCAACCGCCGCCACCGCAACTATGTGCTGCTCAAGCTGGCTGGCGATACCCTTCCCA
>NZ_AFOC01000142.1:0-5552 GCF_000224455.1 endosymbiont of Riftia pachyptila (vent Ph05) | reverse complement strand
GTGCCGACAACCACGGCGGTCAGCAATGCCCCCGCCGGCAAACCGCTCTACTTGACCCGCATCCCCGGCTCGGCGCCTTCATCGGGATTGAGGATGAACAGATCCTTGCCACCGGGGCCGGCGGCCAGCACCATCCCCTCAGAGACGCCAAAGCGCATCTTGCGCGGTGCCAGGTTGGCCACCATCACGGTGAGTCTGCCCACTAAGTTTTCGGGCTGATAGGCGGATTTGATGCCGGCGAAGACGTTGCGCTGCTCGCCGCCCAGATCGAGGGTCAGCTGCAGCAGCTTGTCTGCCCCCTCCACATGGTTGGCCTCAACGATTCGTGCAATGCGCAGGTCGAGCTTGGCGAAGTCACCGAACTCGATGGTGTCGGCAATGGGATCATTGCTCAGGTGGCCTTCGGTGGCAGTCTTCTTCGGCTTGCTCTGCTGCGTCGCCTGCTGCTTCAAATCCTCTTTCGAATGCTCCAGCATCGCCGCAATCTGCTTCTCTTCGACCCGGGTCATCAGTGGCTTGAATTTACTGATCTGGTGGCCGATCAGCGGGTTCTGCAGGTCGTCCCACAGCAGCGGTTTGACCTGTAGGAAGGCCTCGGAGGCGGTGGCAGTGGCGGGTAGGATTGGCCGTAGGTAGCCGATCAGCACCCGGAACAGGTTGATGCCCACGGAACAGATATCCTGTAGCTCCTGTTCCTTGCCCTCCTGCTTGGCGATCACCCAGGGCTGCTTCTCGTCGATGTACTGATTGGCCCGGTCGGCCAGCGCCATGATCTCGCGTACTGCGCGGCTGAACTCGCGCTTTTCGAAGCGCTCGGCGATGCTGTCGCCTGCCTCGACGAACTGGTTGAACAGGTCGGCCTCAGCGAGGTGGCTGGATAGCCTGCCATCGTAACGCTTCTTGATGAAGCCGGCGCAGCGGCTGGCGATGTTGACCACCTTGCCCACTAGGTCCGAATTCACCCGCTGGGCGAAGTCCTTCAGGTTGAGGTCGATGTCGTCGACCCCGGCGCCCAACTTGGCGGCGAAGTAGTAGCGCAGATACTCCGGATTGAGGTGGTCCAGATAGGTGCGGGCCTTGATGAAGGTGCCGCGGGACTTGGACATCTTCTGCCCGTCCACGGTGAGAAAGCCGTGGGCGAAGACTGCGGTCGGCTTGCGGAAGCCGGCCCCCTCCAGCATTGCCGGCCAGAACAGGCAGTGGAAGTAGACGATGTCCTTGCCGATGAAGTGATAGACCTCGGCGTCGGAGTCGGCCTGCCAGTAGTCGTCGAACGCCAGCCCCTCGGTGCGTTCACAGAGGTTCTTGAAGCTAGCCATGTAGCCGATTGGTGCGTCGAGCCAGACATAGAAAAACTTGCCGGGATGGTCGGGGATCTCGAAACCGAAGTAGGGGGCGTCGCGGGAGATGTCCCACTCCTGCAGGCCAGACTCGAACCACTCGCCGAGCTTGTTGGCCATCTCCTGCTGCAGGTGGCCGGCACGGGTCCACTGTTTCAGCATCGCCTCGAAGTTGGCCAGCTTGAAGAAGTAGTGGTCCGACTCGCGCTCTTCCGGTTTGGCGCCGGAGACCGCCGAGACCGGGTCCTTCAGCTCCGCCGGGGAGTAGCTGGCGCCACATATCTCGCAGTTGTCGCCGTACTGATCCTCGGCGCCGCACTTGGGACAGGTGCCTTTGATGAAGCGGTCGGGCAGAAACATGTTCTCCACCGGATCATAGGCCTGGGTGATCATGCGCTTGGCGATATGGCCGGCGTCCCGGTTGCGTTCATAGATCGTCTTGGAGAGCTCGCGGTTCTCCTCGGAGTGGGTCGAGTGGTAGTTATCGAAGCCGATGCGGAAGGCGGCGAAGTCGGCCTGATGCTCCTCACTAACCCGGGCGATCAGCGCCTCCGGCTCAATTCCTTCCTGGCGGGCGCGCAGCATGATCGGCGTGCCGTGGGCGTCATCGGCGCAGACATAGTGGCATTGGTGGCCGCGCATCTTCTGGAAGCGGGCCCAGATGTCGGTTTGGATATACTCCACCAGGTGGCCGATGTGGATCGGTCCATTGGCGTAGGGCAGGGCGCTAGTGATGAGAATCTTGCGAGGTGTGGCGTTCATCTGCGTCAGTTTCCGGGAGCGGTTTGATCAGGCCGTTGGGCCGCTGAAAGCGCCGCATTATGCCACAAAGCGGCTGATGGGATGAGGGGGAACGCGCTGAACCTGAGCCGTTTTCAGTGGCTCAGGTTGATCGGGTGACGGGGGGGGCAGTTCAACCGAGAGTCAGGAGGATCTCATCCCCAAGGCGCACAATCTGCTCCCCAGCCGGTTGCTGAGCGGTGACCAGGCTGGCCTCATCTGCTGTATCGAGTGGGTCGCCCTGGCTGTCTTGCAGGCGGATCTCCAGGCCGAGCGAGTCGGCGATGGTGCGGCTTTCGATGAGGCTGTGGCCGACCAGGTTCGGCATCTTGCGCAGCTCGTCGGCCCCCTCAGGCGCCGGAACCGGGATGATTTTAAAGGTCAGTTTTGCACTGATGTTGGCCTGGTAGCCGTAGCGGTTGGCGTATCCGGCATCCACCGGTGTCGCGTAGAGGCGCGGCCTGATACCGAGATTGCGGCCGATCCGCGAGAGTTGTGTCGCGACCGCAGGTTGAGGCGCGGTTGCGGATGTCGGCGTTGCGCCGCCCTGTATCGATCGACCCAGGTGCAGTGAGACCCGCACCTCGCCGGTGGTCTCAGGCAGCGCATAGAAGGTGGGGCGGTAGCCGATATCGCGTAGTAGCGCGAGTGCCGCCTCGCCGCCCTCGGAGTAGATCTCCAGGGTCTTGGCCAGTGCGCCGTCATCCAGCCCTGTTGCGCCTCAGCTACGCCCTCACCCACTGAGGCGATGATGTCGCCCAGTGGCGAGGCCACTACATCGCGAACCAGATCCCGGATCTCTCCACTCATCGCTATCTCTCCTCTCTGCAATCAGGGCGTGGCAAACACCACCAGCACCCGCTCGCCCCGGGCAATCTCGGCGCCGGCTTTGGGCGACTGTTGGATCGCCTGGCCGACCGGTATCTTCGGTTTGGGGCCGAGTGATTTGCTGACGGGCTCCAGGCGCAGTCCGGCTGCCTGAAGCAGACGCCGTACCGCGGTCTCGGTCAGTCCGCTGACATCGGGTACCTTGACGTTGTCACTGGTGATGGGGCGCTCACGCTTTGGCAGCAGTTCCAGCTTCACTCCGGGCAGGGCAACGCCAGCGCTGAGCCGGCTCAGGTCGACCAGACTTGCCAACGCCATTGATTGACCGTCGTCGCTGACGCTGCCGCGCAGGTCGAGTTCGATCTTGCCAAAACGATAGCCGTGTTGTGCATCGTGCAGTCGCCGGTTCGCGGCATCGACCTCGGCACCAATGTTGGCCGCGATGTCCTGGATCGGCGCCTTGTGGCTGGCTGCGGCACTGAAGCTCGCGTTCTCCTCCTTCAGCTTGGCCTCGTTAGCCAGGCTTTTGGCGAGCGTGCTCTCCAGCTCTGCGATGCGGCTGCTGGCCTTGCTTAGATCCTGCTGGCGTGTGGCGAGCAGTTGATCTTTCTGGCTGAGCTGAGATTGCAGCTTTGCCTCGTTTGATCTGAGCTTCAGTACCTCAGCGTTGTAGGTATCGAGGAGTGTGGTGTTGCCTGTCGCAACTGTTGCATTGCCGGTGCTTGCCGCGGTGGTGCGTGACAGGTTGATGTTGGATGCAAGGGCTATATTGCGCATCAGGGTGGCGCTGGAGACTTCGGCCCGTTTCGCCTGACCGGCTACGGTATGTTGGATCCGGCTGAAGCGGCTGTTCGAGGCGCTCAGCGGATAGGCGGTCTCTGCGAGCCGCTCCACCTGACCGAAATCGACACTCAGCACCTGGCTGGTGGCGTTGTAGCTGAGCTTGCCCGACTGCGCCAGTACCCGCGGTGCCGGATTGCCCGCTTCTGTCAGACGCAGCATTGGGGCATAGAAGGCGCCCGAGCGCAGACGAGTCGCCTTGGCCTGCCAGATGCCTTTGGCTGCTGATTTGGCCGAGGCAAGTCGCACCCAGCGCCGCGAGCTGAGCACATAAACCTCGAGATTGACGGTGACCCCCACAGCATCTGCGCCCTCATCGCTGAGGATGCGGGCGAACGCCTCGATGACCTTCATGCGCCACCTCCCGCCGGCAGGCTCAGATGGGCGACCTCGCTGCCAAGCTCAGCGCTTACCACCAACACCGCCTTGGCGGGGATGCCGGGGTCGATATCGAAGCGCGTTTCGGCACTGCCGGTTGCGTCGGTTACCAGCAGCGCATCGGCCAGACGGGTGCCGGCCCGCTGGCTGGTGAGGGTGATGCCTTGGATCAGTGAAAGCTGCTTGGAGGCCTCCATGTTGAGATTCAGCTCAATCGTCTGGCCGACTAGGATCTCGCCCGCCGAGTTGCTTGGCTGTGACCCTGATGGTGTGGCGGCGTGCGTTTTCACGAGTTGATGAGAGGCTGAGGATCGGCGTTGGCAAGCCCTCACCCGGCGGTACCGCCACCAACCGTCCGGAGAGGGTGCTGGAGATCTCCTGAGTTGCAGTGTTGCTGCCATTGAGTGGGATGATGCGCAGTCGCACTGCGCCGCTATTACTGCTGACTGTCTCCATCGTGGCCTGTAGTTGGAAGTCGAGATAGGGGAGGTGGTAGCTGGGCAGGGGGCGGCCGAAACGATCCAGTGGTGGGGCGCTATTGAGTGCGTCCTGCGCCTCGCGAACGCCATCCGCGATCGACACCAGCAGCTCCTCCAGTGATTCTGCAATGAAACGGCTCGGAGTGCTCATCTGCTTAAGGCTCCTTGGCGGTTGTGTCGTGCGCGATCACGGCGGGCCTGGTCGCGTTCTTCCTCACGGCGCTGCTCCTGGCGTCGCTGCAGTGCACGCATGCGGTTGCGCTGCATGCGCTCGAACAGGTCGCCAGAGCCGCCGTTGTCGGTAGAGAGGCGCCGTCGCGTGCGCTCCGCATAGGGCCCGGTCTGGTCCATTGCGCCGCTGATCTGCCGCTGGCGGTCCTGCCAGAATTGATCGATCTTCTCCACCGCACGCTGCGGAGCTTCTGCCATCTTGGTGTATTTGTCGAGCTGGGCGGTGGCCTTGGAGAGCTTGTCGGCGCCGAGTTTACGCAGCTCCTCACGCTCCTGATCAAGGCCATGTTCGGCCAGCTGTCGATCGAGATTCCGCAGCTGTGCAGAGGTGCGGGAGAGCGAGCCGCCTAGTTGCCGGCCAACATTGGCGAGGTTGTTGAGGGGCGATAGCCGGTCCCGCGCCGCCTCCCGCAGGGTCTGGCGTTGGGTGTCGCGGCGCGCCAGCCACTGGTTGACCGAGCTGCCATGACTGGTTGCGTCGGAGCGGGTGGTGCTAGTTGAGGGGGCTGCTGAGCCGGGCCGGCTGCTGCCACTGCGTGCTGCTCTTCGCAACTCGGCGGAGCGTCTTTGCAGGGCCTCGCGATGTGCCTCCCAGGCGCGCTGTTGGGTGCGGCGCTCAGCGAAGCTCGGTACCTGAAAGCGTGCCGCATCGCGAGGGTCGAGCGGCTCCCCTTCG
>NZ_AFOC01000143.1:0-5542 GCF_000224455.1 endosymbiont of Riftia pachyptila (vent Ph05) | reverse complement strand
GAGCCGGGCGAGCACGCCCCCCTGCCGCTGCCCGCTCTGAGCGCCTTCAGCCCGGCCACAGTGGTCGCCCGGCTGAGCCTCGACAACCGCATCACACTGCAGATCGAGGATCAGGTCGAGGCACTGCTGCGCTACCCCTACGGCTGTCTCGAACAGACCACCAGCAGCGCCTGGCCCTGGCTACACGCCAACGAGCAGAACCTGCGCCGCTTCGGCCTCGATCCTGAGCAGCTCAATAAACGCCAGCAGAATTTGGAGCAGGCGTTCGAACGGCTGCAGGCGCAGCAGCGCGGCAGCGGTGGCTTCGGCCTGTGGGACAATCACAGCCCGGAGGAGCACTGGCTCACCGCCTATGTAGCAGACTTTCTGCTCAGCGCCCAGGCGATGGGCCTTGCAGTGGAGCCAGAGTTTCTGCGACGGGTGGTAGAACGCCTGGAGCAGTATCTGAAGCAGTCCCGCATGCTCATCGAGCGCCACAGCGATGCCCCCGACCACTACCGCCTCGCCTACCGCGCCTACGCCGGTTACGTGCTATCGCGCATCAACCGCGCCAATCTTGGCCACCTGCGCAGCCTCTGGCGCAGCCAGGCGCAGTACGCCAGATCGGGCTTGCCGCTGATCCACCTCGGCCTCGCCCTGAAAAACCAGGGGGACCACAAGAACGGTGCCGCAGCGATCACCCGCGGGCTGGAGATCGGTGCGCCGAAACCCGGCGCCTATCTGGGCGACTACGGTTCGCCGCTGCGCGACCAAGCGTTAATGATCAGCCTGCTCGCCGATGCCAAAATCCATGACAAGCCGGTGATCGGGATGACCCGGACCCTGCGCGATCAGCTCTTGTCCCGCCAATACCTCAGCACCCAGGAGCGCAACGCACTGTTCCTCGCCGCACTGGCGCTGCAACGGCCCGACGACAACCCTTGGCAGGCGGGCCTGCGTATTGGTGAAGAGCTACTGGAACTGGTGCAGTCGGGCGCATACCAGATCAGTCTGGAGATCGATCAGCTCAGCGCCGGCATAACCCTGGAGAATCGGAGCGACGCTCCCCTGATCAGCGACCTGCTGCTGAGCGGCTATCCCAACCAGCCACCGAAACCTGTCTCACAAGGTATCAGCGTGGCACGCAGCCACTACTCCCGCGATGGCAAGCCGATCGACCTCAAGCAGATCAAAACCGGCGAGCTGGTGCTGGTCCACCTGCAGCTCGATGCTGAGCAGCGCATCCCCGACGCGCTGTTGGTGGAGCTGCTGCCCGCCGGGCTGGAGCTGGAGAACCAGAACCTGAAACATGCAATCCAACTGGACCAGATCAAGATCGACAACAGGCCGGTGAGCGAGCTGATGCTGCAGTCGCAGATCGTGCACAGGGAGTATCGCGATGATCGCTTTGTCGCCGCCCTCAATCTACGCAAAGGCCGGTCGAGCCACCTCTTCTACCTGGCCCGCGCGGTCACTCCCGGCCGCTACCAGGTACCGCCAACCCTGGTGGAGGATATGTACCGCCCAGAGCTGCGCGCGATCGGTGAGTCGGGTGGCCTACTCGAGGTGGTCGACGCACCATGAGAGGCTGCGGCAGCAGGCCCTGGCTGGCGTGGTCGGCCGGACTGCTGCTCGCCAGCGGCCTGCTGTTGTGGGCACTCGACCTGTTCTATCCTCTCCAGCTGCCCGGTACCGATGCCCCCTCCCAGGTGGTGGTGGACCGGCAGGGTCGCCCGCTGCGCACCTTCCCCAATGCACGCGGGGTGTGGCGCTATCCGCTGCACATGGAGCAGATCTCGCCGCTCTATATCGAAGCACTGCTCGGCTACGAGGACCGCTGGTTCTACTGGCATCCGGGGATCAATCCCTTCGCCCTGCTGCGCGCCGCGACACAGAATCTGGCCAGCGGGCGCATCGTCTCCGGCGGTTCCACCCTGACGATGCAGGTGGCGCGGCTGCTCCACCCCCACCCCCGCAGCCTCTCCGGAAAACTGTCACAGATACTCCGCGCCCTGCAGCTGGAGTGGCACTTCAGCAAGCGGGAGATCCTCGAACTCTATCTGCAGCTGGCCCCCTTTGGCGGCCCCCTGGAAGGGGTGCAGGCAGCCAGCCTCAGCTATCTCAGAAGGACGCCAGCGAGCTGACCCACGCCGAGGCAGCGCTGCTGGCGGTGCTCCCCCAGGCCCCCAGCCGGCTGCGCCCCGACCGCCACGCCGAACCTGCCGAGGCAGCGCGCAACAAGGTATTGGAGCGGCTGGCCAGCCAGGGTATCTGGTCGCAGGCGGTGGTCCAGCAGGCAAAGCTGGAGCGGGTCTACGCCAACAGTTTTCGCCCGCCGCTGCTGGCACCGCTGCTGGCGCGCCGCCTGCGCAACCGATTCCCCCAGCAGGCGGTGATCCGCACCACCCTGGATGGCGAACTGCAGGCGATGGTCGCGGAGTTGGCGAAAAACTACGCACAGCAGCAACCGCCGGGGGTCTCGGTAGCGCTGCTGGTGGTGGAGAACCGCAGCGCCGAGGTGCTTGCCTATGTCGGCTCGGCTGGTTTTCTTGACGACAAACGTCTGGGCCAGGTCGACATGGTGAGAGCGATCCGCTCACCGGGCTCAACTTTGAAACCGTTTCTCTATGGGATGGCGCTGGACGATGGCCTGATCCACTCCGCCTCGCTGCTGAGCGATGCGCCGCGCCACCGCCAGGCCTATCGCCCGGCCAACTTTCACCGCGGCCACGAGGGGCCAGTGAACGCCAGCCGAGCGCTGCAACAGTCGCTCAATGTGCCGGCGGTCAATCTGCTGGAGCAGCTCGGCCCAGGCAGCTTCGCCAACCGTCTGGCCAACGCCGGCCTGGGATTGACGATTCCGGGGGATGGCCGCCCCAATCCTGCGCTGATCTTGGGCGGCGCGGGCATCTCCCTGGAGCGGCTGCTGCAGGGCTATCTGGCCATCGCCAACAATGGTCAGACGCAACCCCTGCACCTGCTGCTGGGCGAGCCGGATACAACGCGCTTTCTGCTCTCCCCCGGCGCGGCCTGGATCGTACGACAGATACTCGCCGAGACTCCGCGGCCCGACCGGCTCGGCGGCCACCGGGTGCGGGACGAGACCCGGCTGGCCTGGAAGACCGGCACCAGCTACGGCTTTCGCGACGCCTGGGCGGTCGGGGTGACGCCCCGCTACAGCCTCGGAGTCTGGCTCGGGCGGCCCGACGGCACCCCGGTACCGGGACACTATGGCGCACTCTCCGCGGCACCACTGCTGTTCCGCCTTGCCAACCTGCAGGCGGATGGGAACGAGGCATGGAGCAGCGCACCGCCCTCGGTGGCCGAGGTGCAGATCTGCTGGCCACTCGGCACCCTGAAGCAGCAGCAGCCGGAACAGCACTGCCACCGCAACCTGACGGCCTGGAGCCTCGACGGGCAAATCCCGCCCACGCCCAACCAGGGGCTGGACAGCAACCCGCTCAAGCTCTGGGTGAGTCAGGACCAGGGGAAGCGGATTGCCTCCAGCTGCCCGGGGGTGGAAAAACAGCCACTGCAGCTCGCCCTCTGGCCGCCTGCCCTGGAGCCCTGGCTGCCCTTTCGGCAGACCCGGTTGGGTCAGCTGCCTGCCGCCGATTCTCGTTGCCCACCTGCCAGTATGATCGGGGCCGCTGGATTGCAGATCATCTCCCCCAATCACCAGGCCGAACTGACTCAACCGGGCGGTGATGCCCTACCCCAGATCATGCTGAAGAGCCTTGGCGCTCAGGGCAAGGTGAGCTGGTACGTCAACGGTGAGTTTCTCGGCCGCTTCCCCGCCTCACAGGACATCGCCTACCGTTTTAGTCAGGCTGGAAAAAACCGTATCCTTGCTCTGGATGAGCAGGGCAACAACGACCAGGTGGAAGTGGAGATTCTGATTGGTGAGTGATTAATGAGCCTCTGAGCGAGCTGGCATGCCAGCATCCATACTGGGTTCCAGACGTCATCAAAATGTAACCATCGATTCGGTCTAATACCAGGTTTGAATATCAGACAGCTAATGGATATTTAGCATGACCACGAAGATTCTCATCGTCGAGGACGAGACCGCCGTGCGTGAGATGATCGGCTTTGTGTTGCGACAGGCCGGTTATGAGACGATGGAGGCGGAAGACGCCGGGCAGGCACGCACCTGTCTGGCCCGGCAGATGCCGGACCTGATCCTGATGGACTGGATGCTGCCCGGCACCAGCGGGGTGGAACTCACCCAGGAGCTGAAGCGGGATTCCCTGACCGCTGAGATTCCGGTGATCGTACTCACCGCCCGCGGTGAAGAGGACGATAAGGTACGGGGTCTGGAATCGGGGGCGGAAGACTATGTGACCAAGCCCTTTTCGCCCCGCGAACTGATTGCCCGGATCAAGGTGATCCTGCGCCGGGTGGCACCCCACGCCACTGAAGAGGCGGTGGAGGTGGCGGGGCTGCGGCTCGATCCGACCTCCTATCGGGTCAGCGCCGATTCGAAGGAGATCGAACTCGGTCCCACCGAGTTCCGCCTGCTGCACTTCTTCATGACTCACCAGAACAAGGTGTTCAGCCGTTCACGGTTGCTCGACAACGTCTGGGGCACCAACGTGTTCATTGAGGAGCGCACTGTGGATGTACACATCCGACGCCTGCGCAAGATTCTGGAGCCGCATGGTCTAGACCGTCTGGTACAGACGGTACGTGGCGCTGGATACCGCTTCTCTGGACAGGTCGCCACAAAATGAGCCTTCATCGAGCAGGCCGTTACCGGGAGTTTGTCCTTGTCGTCTGTGTCGGGCTGCTGCTGTTTGCCTGGGGAGTCTGGATCGACCACCCGGCCTTGGCGCTGCTGTGCGGTCTGGTCTCTTACCTGCTGTGGCACATGCACAATCTCCACCGTTTGAGCCTGTGGCTGGACGACCCAAAACACCACGAGCCACCGTCGGCACTGGGCGGGTGGGGCGAGATCGTGCATGCGGTGGAGGCACTGCGTGAACGTGGGCGCAAACGCAAACGCAAACTCAGCCGCATGCTCAGTGGGTTTCATCAATCCACCAACGCCCTGCCCGATGCCACCGTGGTGCTGAACGATCGTGGTCAGGTGGAGTGGTGGAACAGTGCCGCCAGCGAGATATTCGGCTTCAGAAAGAAACGGAGTAGCGACCGCTCACTTGAAGAGCTGATCCCCGACCCGATGTTCCGGAAGTACCTGGCACAGGGTGATTACAGCCAACCGTTGCAAATGCCGGGGCCGCTGGACCACAAACGCACCCTCGAGGTGCGCATCGTCCCCTACGGCAAGGGCAAACGCCTGTTGCAGGCGCGGGATGTGACCCGTCTGCAACAATTGGAGATTGTGCGCCGCGATTTCGTGGCCAATCTATCCCACGAGATGCGCACCCCGCTGACCGTCATTCACGGCTACCTGGAGACCCTGAACGACGCTGAAGATCCCGAATTCTCACCCTGGTGCCACATCATCAACCAGATGTACCAGCAGACCACACGCATGCAACGCATCGTCGAGGATCTGCTGCTGCTGGCGCGCCTGGAGCGGGAGGACGCGCCGCAGAGG
>NZ_AFOC01000144.1:0-5441 GCF_000224455.1 endosymbiont of Riftia pachyptila (vent Ph05) | reverse complement strand
AATATCGGGCCTAAAGATGGCAAGGTATTCCCATATGTATGAATCTACCGCCCCGCCATCTGCCAACNTGCTCGGAAAGNCCTGCAGTATGGTGACGGGAAACCGCTTGAGGTGCGGCTGCAGTGTGATGGAGCGATGGCAGAGATCCAGATCCTGGATCGGGGGGCGGGTATCCCTGAAGCGCAGTTGGAGGCGGTGTTCCAGCCCTTTTTTCGACTCGAAGGGTCGCGCAATCCTGCAACAGGAGGCAGCGGACTGGGGTTGGCAATCGTTCGCCAGCTTTGTGACTTATATGGTTGGCAGATCCAGCTTGTGCCACGCCAGGGCGGCGGGACAAAGGCGTGCCTGAGCCTACCCAACTCGCGCAGTGAGAAAAACTCCCACTAAGCCCATCTTGGCAGGAGAGTATGCAGCCGTGGAAACGCGGAGCGGGGCGCAGGGTTCAATGCCTGACCCGGCTCATCGGCGTTGCCTGGGGCGGCTTTTGTTGTCGCTCCTGATCCCCTCGATGCCCAGATAGAGTTCGACCTCTTTCGATGCCGGCCCTAGATTGTAGTCGATGCCGAAGTCGGCCAGGGCGAAGCGGGTGTGGCCCTCAAAGCCGCGCCGATAGCCACCCCAGGGGTCCGTGCCGCTGCCGATCTGGGTGACATCGATGGTGACTGGCTGAGTGACCCCGTGCAGGGAGAGATTGCCGTGCAATTTAGCCGTGCCGTCGGCCAGTTCCTGGAAACTGGTGCTGACGAACTCTGCCTTGGGGTAGTTGGCCACGTCGAGGAACTTTTTGCTGCGCAGGTGTTTGTCGCGCTCGGCGTGGTTGGAGTCGATGCTGCTGACATCGATCTCGACCCGGACCTTGGCGGCCGCCGGGTTGTTCTCGTCGTAGCTGAAGCCCCCCGAGAAGTGGTTGAAGCGGCCCAGCAGCCAGCTGTAGCCGAGATGGGATATCTTGAACTGGATGAAGGCGTGGGCGTCTTTGGTGTCGATGGTGTAGTCGGCGGCCTGGGTCGGCAGGGTGGCGAGGCAGAGGCCGGCGGCGAGTAGGCCGCTGATGATCTTGTGTTGCATTAGGGTTGCTCCTTGGTGGACCCCAAGATGCGGGTCAGGGTGGTGTCGTGGTCAAAAAAGTGGTGTTTCAAGGCACCACTGGTGTGAACCGCTGCGGTGCCGATCAGGCCCCAGGCGAGCAGCTTATGCAGCCTGCCCATCACCTCCTCCTGCTGCTCCAGGCCAGTCAACAGCGCCGGTAGCTCGAACCAGTCGAACACTGAGACAGCCCGGCCATCGGCGGTGGAGATCAGGTAGCCGCTCAGCATCACCAGCAGGGGCAGCAGATAGAGCAGCCAATGCACCAGCCGCGCGGCTAAGTGCTCCCAGGGCAGGTGGTTAGGTAGGGCGGTGGGGGTGGGGTTGAGCAGTCGCCAGCCGAGCCGCAGCAGCACCAGCAGAAACAGCAGGCTGCCGATGCTGCGGTGCAGATCGGGGGCTCGACGGTACCAGGGGTGGTAGTAGTCGAGCCCGGTCATCCACAGCCCCAACCCAAACAGACCGAACAGGCCAAGGGCCACTAGCCAGTGCAGCAGGATCGCTGGCAGGCCCCAGGCGTCTGTCGTGTTACGCCACTGCATCGGGTGTCTCATCGAGCCTGCCGAACAGGCCGGCCTGGTAGTCCCGATAGGCCTGCTCGATCTGCTCGGTGCTGTTCATCACGAACGGGCCGTGGCGTACTACTGGCTCACCGATCGGGCGTCCGGCCAGCAGCAACAGACGACTCGCCTGGTTCGCCTCGATGACGACGCTGTCGCCATCACTCAGCACCCCCAATTGTCGCGGTTCGATCCGGTTGTTCTGCGTCTTATCACCGGCAATCGTTAGGCTCCCTGAGATCAGATAGATGAAGGCATTGTGGCCGCTGGCCAGTCTCTCCTGGTAGGTCTCGCCGGCAGGCAGGGCGATATCCAGATAGAGTGGCTGCACACTGATCCCATTGACTGCACCTCGGGTGCCGCAGGCGGTCTGCCCGGCGATGACCCGGATACGGGTGCCGTTTTCATGCGGCTCCAGCGGTATCTCCTGTGGTGCAAACTCCTGGTAACAGGGGGTGGCCATCTTCTGTGCGGCGGGCAGGTTGACCCAGAGCTGGAACCCCTCCAGCAGCCCCTGCTCCTGTTCAGGCATCTCGGAGTGCTCTATGCCCCGCCCGGCGGTCATCCACTGTACCCCGCCCGCTTCCACCACCCCGCTGTGGCCGGCGCTGTCGCGGTGCCGCACCCGTCCGGCCAACAGGTAGGTGACCGTTTCGAACCCCCGGTGCGGGTGGGGCGGAAAGCCGGCGATATAGTCCTGTGGATTGTTGGAGCGAAAGCTATCGAGCAGCAGAAATGGGTCGAGCAGCGGCAGGCTGTGGCTCGGGATGAACCGGGTCAACTGCACCCCAGCGCCATCCTGGGTGTCGCTGCCGCGGATGATGCGGATCAGCTGGCGTGGTTTTTTAAAGATGGTGGTCATCGTGTCCCTCCAGATTTTGAGCATCATGTGGAGAGAGTTTAGGCGGCAATAGCTGACTAAACCAGTCGGTCAAGTCGGGATGCAAGCCCCAAATCTATGGAACAAACTGACAATCTGCCGTGCCGTTGCCAGGTTCACCTGTTCAGGATGGAGGAGTCACTGTTGGTTGGCTATGCACCAATATTTTGTTCATAGTCCAAAATTTGTAGGAGCGTCCGCTTGCGGCGCGAATCAAACGACACTGAAGATATTTGCATCGCAAGCGGTCGCTTCTACAGGGTTTTGCTGTCGTGGAACAGGAGCCATAAGTGCGGCTCAGTGCAGATCCCCCGCCAGCGATGCCCTGATCGGCTCCTCCAGAGTGATCTCTGCCTGGTAGTGCGGGTGATCGATGCCAGCCTTGATGGTGGCACCCTGCTTGACGGCGGCAGCCATCTCCGGGGTCAACTCAAAACGCACGAAGTGTACCGAGGCGGTCTTCTCTTCGGTTTCACGCTCCAGATCCTCATTGGCGATGGGGCGCACCTTAGCGAAACCTTCAACCGCCACCCACAGCGCCCGCTCGATGCCGATCAGGCGGGCGAGTGCCTGGTGTCGCTCCTGCGGGTCTTCGTACTCCACCATGAAGGTTGCCTTCCAGTTCATACCGTCGGGGATCAGGGGATTGTAGACATCCAGTTCGTCCTGAATCCCTTGATGCTCGAAGATGCGCTCGATGCGCAGCATCTCCTGAATCTGGTACTGCATGGTTAGGGCGTCCTCGAAGTAGAGAGCAGCATGCTCGCCCAGAGGTACCCGGCGGTTTTTCTTGTGTTCCATCACCTTGCCGCGGAATTCGCCGCGCATGTTCGAGTACTCTTCCAGACTGTAGAGATCGTGGTGTGACAGTTTGCTCATCAGTTCTTCTCCGTTAACAGGTTTCTCTCTCGTGCGGGTGTTGGTTTGGATCGTAGGTCCGACTTCAGTCGGACCTACAGCCGGACCCGCAGGATGATCCATTGGGCTATCAGATCCCATAGGCCTTGCGCAGTAGGCCCATCGGGTGTTCGGTGTGGCTGCCATCGGCCATGCCCTGTTCGATATGGTGTCCGGCCATCGGGCAGTCGCTGCCGTAGTGGTCCGCTTCGGCCTTTTTGACCCGGTTCACCACCGGCCGGACAATCTTCATCGCGGCGTCGTGGGTCTCTTTTTTGACGGCGTAGGTGCCGTCGTGGCCGGAGCAGCGTTCGATCGCCTCGATGGTGGTCTCCGGTATCAGCGACAGCAGCTCGCGGGTCTTGGAACCCACGTTCTGTACCCGCTGGTGGCAGGCGGCATGGTAGGCCACCTTGCCCAGAGGGGTCTTGAAATCGGTATTCAGCTTGCCAGCTTTGTGGCGGTGCATCAGGTATTCGAAAGGGTCGAAGATCGCCTTGGAAACCTTGATGACATCGGGCTCGTCGGGGAACATTAGCGGCAGCTCTTGCTTGAACATCAGAGCACAGGAGGGGATCGGGGCGACGATATCCCAACCCTCGTCCACCAGTCTGGTCAGCACCGGGATGTTGGCATTCTTCGCCGCTTCCACCGCCTCCAGATCGCCTAGCTCCAGCTTGGGCATGCCGCAGCACTGCTCCTTCTCGGCCAGGGTCACGGGGATGCCGTTGTGCTCGAACACCGCCACCAGATCTTCGCCAATCAGCGGCTCGTTGCGATTGCCGTAACAGGTGGCGAATAGCGCCACTTTGCCCTTGGTGGGGCCGGCCAGTTCACCTTTCGCCTCTCTGCCGCGCCTGTCGGCCAGACGTGAACGCAGGCTCTTCGAGTGGAACTCTGGCAGGCGGGCTTCGGCATGTACCTCCAGCACGGCCTCCAATGCCTTGCGGGCGGGCTTGGCCTTGTTGATTGCGTTGATGACTCCGGCAACCACTGGGATTCCGGCGATGCTGCCGACCGCATCGGTGCTGGTGAGAATCCTGTCGCGCAGTTTTACATCGCCCTTTTTGTACTTCACCGCCTTGGCGCGCAGCATCAGGTGGGGGAAGTCCAGATTCCAGTCGTGGGGTGGGACATAGGGGCACTTGGTCATGAAGCAGAGATCACAGAGGTAGCAGTGATCGACTACCTTCCAGTAGTCCGCCTTGGCGATGCCATCCACCTCCAGGGTCTCTGATTCGTCCACCAGGTCGAACAGGGTGGGGAAAGATTGGCAGAGACTGACGCAGCGCCGGCAGCCGTGGCAGATATCGAATGCCCGCTCCAGCTCCTGAAACAGCGACGCTTCGCTGTAGAAGTCTGCCTCTTTCCAGTTGAGTGGGTGACGGGTGGGGGCTTCCAGGTTACCTTCTCTGATGCTCATGGTGTCGTCTCCGCTGATTACTGTTGAGATGGGGAGGTGCCGGGACCATCCGGCCCCGGCGTCTACCGCTTACTCCATCTCGTTCAGAGCCTTCTGGTAGCGGTTGGCGTGGGAACGCTCTGCCTTGGCTAGGGTCTCGAACCAATCGGCGATCTCGTCGAAGCCTTCGTCACGGGCGGCCTTGGCCATGCCGGGGTACATGTCGGTGTACTCGTGGGTTTCGCCGGCCACTGCGGTCTTGAGGTTGTCGACGGTGCTGCCAAAGGGCATGCCGGTAGCGGGGTCGCCGCACTCTTCCAGGTATTCCAGATGGCCATGGGCATGGCCGGTTTCGCCTTCAGCGGTGGAGCGGAACAGGGCTGCCACATCGTTGTAGCCCTCGATATCCGCCTTGGAGGCGAAGTAGAGATAGCGGCGGTTGGCCTGGGATTCGCCGGCAAAGGCGTCTTTCAGGTTCTGCTCAGTCTTGCTGCCTTTCAGGGACATGGTCTCTTTCTCCTTTCGGTTCAGTTGGTTTGTGCCTGCTAGGCACGGAGAAAATATAGTTGCTGACCTGAAATACCTCTAATTGTTTGTTTGAATCCAAATGATTGAC
>NZ_AFOC01000145.1:0-5349 GCF_000224455.1 endosymbiont of Riftia pachyptila (vent Ph05) | reverse complement strand
AGACCACGGTTTTCATCGGCCAGTCCCGAATAGATCACCTGCATCAGCGTCAACCTGCTTCTTTGGCCTACCGGATCGTCCCCGAACCACTCGGCGCCCCAAGGCCTTGGCAACCTCTTCCTGAAAACGGGAACTGCCCAATACATAGTTGCCGTTTGTTGCCTCACGAATCTCATCGACCAGACCTGGATCGAGTTGGTAGCGGAACAACTCTCGATAAGCAGCCTGCCGCCCCTGTTCATCCGCCGCCAACGACTGATAGCAAGCGTGCGGCTCCAACCAACCACACGCCTCTCCCTGAGCGTTTGCCCGGTAACTAGACCACCGATACTCCCCCGGGTGCTCCACCATGCCTGCTCGCACCGGGTTCAACTCAATGTATCGATAACAGCCCAGCACATAGGTCTCCTCCTGGGTAAGGCACGAGCGAAAACGCCCCTCCCACAAGGTTCCACTGCGTCGGTAGGTCCGGTTGATGTATTGAACGTAGCGCTGCCCCAACCGTTTCATCATCTCCCCCACGCCTCTGGCCGCTGTCGACGACAGCAGGAGGTGGACATGGTTGGTCATCAGCACGTAGGCATGGATCGCACACCCGCTATCCCGCGCATAGGTGTGTAGCCACTCCAGATATAACCGACAATCATCATCGGCATAAAAGCAAGCCTGGCGGTTATTACCCCGCTGAATCAAATGCAATGAAACGCCGGGTAAAACTACTCTTGGTCGTCTTGGCATGGTCGCTCATCATGTCGCAGATCCTAAAAGATTAGGATAGACAAGAAAACAGGGGTCTGTCCCCTATTGCTGTGAAAAGATTAGGACAGATAGACAAGAAAACCGTGGTCTGTCTCCTATTATTAGACGAGGTGGTCAGCCGCAAGCAACTGCTGTCGGCCCTCTGGCTGGGGTGATCGTCAGTGACGATGCCCTGACCCAGGTCATCATCAAGTTACGCAAGGCCCTGGGAGATGACGCGAAACACCCGCGTTATATCCAGACCATCTCCAAACATGGCTATCGATTGATTACACAGGTCGAAAATCTGCCCTTGAAGGCGCCCCCGGCAGATAGATGCAAAAAAAGAGTCAGCTGGCTGCCACAACGACCAAACCAGGGTCATCATCCTGGCGCTGTCACTCGCTCTGATCTTTATCGAGGGAGAACCAGGCAATCCTAGTCCGGCGCTTGTGAACAGAGGGGAATCACCTGTCACCCAGTCTCGCTCCGCGCCCCTGACCATCAGCGTACTCCCTTTCAAAACAGCAGCGGACGATGCCGTTTCGATAAGATTTGCCGGCGGTATAACCGCCGACCTGGCCGATGATCTCTCCAGGCTGTCAGAGATCTGGGTGATCAACGACCCGGGAGGAAGCGGCGATCTGCATCACGAAAAACGCGCCCGTTATCTGGTTTCGGGGAGTGTGTTCCATGAACAGGGACGGTTGCTGGTCCATGTCCGGCTAACCGAATCTGCAACCGCGCGTCAGCTCTGGTCGGAACATTTCGATCACCCACTTGGAGAGCTATTCGATATGCAGTCGGAGATTAGTCGCCGCGTGGTCGACCAGCTGTCGCTGCGCGTCAGTCAGGCCGAGCGCCGCCACCTGGCCCGGCGCTATACCCGCAATCTGGCCGCCTACGGCTATTTTCTCGATGCCCAGGCCCATCTCCTGACCCGCAAGGCTGAGGACAACCGGCAGGCACGGGCTCTCTACCGGCTGGCCATCGAGCAGGACCCTGCCTTCGCACAGGCCTACGCCGATCTCGCCCTGAGCCATGCGGCAGACTATCGCAATCAGTGGTCAGAGGATGGCGGCGCCTCCCTCAGCCGGGCCCGGGAGATGGCCGATACCGCCCTGCATATCGATCCGGAGATCCCGCAGACCTATTGGGTGCTGGGGTATGTGGACGCCCAACGACGCCAACATCAACAGGCACTGGAGTCCCTGCGCAAGGCGGTGGCGCTGGATAACTCCTTTGCCGACACCTACGCCCTGATGGGGGGCATCCACACCTATCTCGGGACACCGAAGCGCTCGCTCTCCCTGCTGTGCCGGGCCATGCGTCTGCGGCCGGAGGCGGGCTATCTCTACTTCCTGCTGCTTGGCCGTGCCTACTATTTCCTCGGCGACATTGAGCAGGCCCGAATCAATCTCCATGAGGCCCTGTCACGCAATCCGGCCAGTCTGGATGCCCACCTCTATATGGCGGCCAGCGCGGTTACCTCGGAAGAGGATGGGAGCGGGGAGTGGGAGGCCGAAGAGGTACGGATGATCCGCCCCGGTTTCTCCTTTCAGCGATGGCTGCAGACCTACCCCATGACCAGCGCTGACCAGATCGAGCAGCTCAGGGCCGCGCTGGCCGCGGTCGGGCTGCGATGAGGCAGGAGGGGCAAAGGGTCGATGAGATTATTTGATTTAATCACTGGGCAACTAGCCGCCAAACAGATCCCGGGTGAAGTTGTTGTACCAGCTGTGGGCGTACTCTACATCCCGGCGGCGCTCCTCGGCGCTGGCGTCGGCACGCGATAGACCACCGCTGCCGGGCACCTGTTCGATCTGCTGACCACCGGCGGCAAGACGGTAGACCCCGAGCACAGAGATAGCGTAGTCGGCGCCAACGATACTGTAGCAGGCATTGGTGTAGGAGGGGTTGGCCAACGGCCGATCGTTGAGCAGCGCCGCCACCGCCAGGGCGCACTGCTTGGCCTCGGAGTTGGCGGCAAAGCCCGACTTGGGCAGTGGGCTGGCGCTACAGGCGTCGCCGATCACATGGATGCCGGGGCGCAGCCGGGACTCGAAGGTCTGCGGATCCACCGGACACCAACCGCTGGCATCGGTCAGGCCAGCCTGAAAGGCGATCGCGCCGGCCTGCTGGGCTGGCACCAGATTCAGCACATCGGCGTTGTAGCTGTCGCCAAACCCAGTGGTGACCCGGCGGCTGACCGGATCGACCTGCACCACCCCCTGCTCGGGACCGCCGATCCACTCGATCATCGCATTGCCGCTGTCGTAGCCGTAGAGATCCCGCCAGCCCTGGATGAACAGGCTCTGCTTGGCAAAACTGCCCTTCGGATCGAGGATCAACACCTTGCTGCGCGGTTTGTACTGTTTAAAGTAGTGGGCCACCTGACTGGCCCGCTCGTAGGGGGCGGGCGGACAGCGGTAGGGATTGGGCGGCGCGGCCAGGATAAAGGTGCCGCCGTCGGGCATCGCCTCCAGCTGGGCGCGCAGCAGGCGGGTCTGCTCCCCCGCCTTCCAGGCGTGGGGAATGGTGGTAATCACCGAGGCGTCGTAGCCTGCCACCGTCTCGTAGCGGAAGTCGATGCCCGGTGAGACGATGCAGCGGTCATAGGGGAGGCGTGCGCCAGTGGCGGTAATCACCTGCCGGGCACCTGCATCGATGGCACTGACCCGGTCCCGCACCACTTGGATGCCATCCGCCTGCAACCCGGCATAGCCAAACCGGATCGACGCCAGGCTGCGCCCTCCCCCCAGCACCTCGTTGCTCATATAGCAGGTGTAGTAGTCGCTATCGGGCTCGATCAGGGTCACCGCAATCGTGGCGTCGGCACGGCGCAGGGCGCGGGCGACACTGACCCCGCCGGTGCCGCCACCGACCACCACCACCTGGCGGGCCGCCCCCAGCGCCAGGGCCGGAGCGCCCAGCAGGGCCGCGCCGGTGGCCAGGGTCTTGAGAAAACCTCTGCGATCGATCTTGTTCATCGTTACTAAACCTATATCAGTGCTGGCCAGGCCGATGCTCGGCACGAACGCCGCTCCCATCCACAACCGTCGTCTTTCACACCTGAATCCCGGTGGAGCGATTCGGGTCGAACAGGCCGACCGGCTCGGCCCGCAGCGGAAAGCGCCGGGCCAGGGGGTGCTGGTCGATACCCAACAGTTTGCGCAGCTCACTCTGGATGTGGCGCGGCTGGAGCAGCATGCCGGCGCTGTCGAGTTGCAGGGTGCGTGGATCGATGGCCAGTTTCTCATGGCGTGGGCCGCCCGCGCCGACGATCCGGTCGGTCCAGCCGACCCCTTGCCTCATCAGCAGCTCGCTGCCCGCCGACCAGTGGTCCTTGCCGTTGTTGCTGTTGTAGCTGGGGGTGCGCCCCACATCCGAGGTGACATGCACCAGCAGGCGGTTGGCCAGTCCGATCTGTTCCGCCTTGCTCCAGAGGTAGTCGAGGCCACGGGTCAACCGCAGCAGGGCCGCCGCCTGGTTGTTGTCATGGTTTCCGTGGGTGTCGAAACCGCCACTGCTGAAGACCCCGGTGACGCTCATGCCGGCCGCCGCCATCACCAGAAACAGGTGCATGTCGCGCACCAGGCTGCTCCGGTCACCCTTCAGGTCGGTGGTGTCGAGGCTCGCCGGCATCACGTCGGCGAGACGGGCCAGACCACCGCTACCACTACGGGCGCTATAGAGTTCATCCAGCTTGCCCTGCCAACGCGGCAGGTTGTCTGGACGCTGCCGTTGCGCCTGCAACCGCTCCAGCTGAAAGCGCCGCACGATGGCGATATCGGAGGGCTTGTGGAAGGTCCGGTTGGCATCCCGCCAGTTCGGATCGGCCATGGTGCGCAACAACGACTCATCCGGCAGCCCAGTGAAGGGCATCACCCCGGCGGTCTCGGAAAAACCGCTGGCGCGCACAAACGGCATCGGCATCCCCTGGCCGTGGACCCCCGCCAGCAGCTCATTGAGGCTTGGATAGCCGGTCATCAGCTGGCCAGTGCTGCGATTGCGCTCCGCCGCCCCGTGGCCGTTGCTCTGCAGATCGATACCATTGATCACCAACATCCGCTGGTGGTGGCGCTGAAAAAACTCGGCATTCTCGGCGAACGGGGCATAACGCAGATTACCGGCGCGCCCGGCCGGCGCGCTGGCCGCCCAACGATTCACCGCACTGTCCTCCCGCGGATCACAGAAGGAACTCTGGTCCCAACCGCCACCGGCATGCAGGGTGATCAATATCGGCCCGTTGTAGGCCGCCGCCATCCCTGGCCGCGTCCAACCCGGCAGCACCGCTGCCATGCCTGCCACTCCCGCCAGTCTCAGAAACTCTCTTCTCTTCATCCTTCTCTGCTCCAGGCCGCCCGGTCACTCATAGAGAAAACGTGCATCACCCAATAGGTAGAGCACAACCATCGCCCAGGCCCGTTTGGTGTAGTAAGGATCCTGCCAGCGGTTGTTAAGGGAACAACTCAGCGAGTCGGAGACGTTCTCCCGGTCGCCCCAGATCGCCTGGAAGAGCTGGAAGGTACGATCGATCTCAGGATCATCCAGTGGCAACGGCTCGCCCAGCAGATGGCTGTGCAGGTGTTGGATCGCCTGGCGGATATG